>NZ_CEVCIF010000035.1:0-39581 GCF_982245605.1 Coprobacter fastidiosus
CTTAGCCATATCTTAGTCGGAGTATTTCCCCCGTTTTGGCCGTCAAACCTTATTTTCGGGGGAATACCTAAAGATACAAAAAAGCCAACTAATTCGCAATACTTTGTGTATGAATTAGTTGGCTAATTTTATACTATTTACTGAATGTTCCTAACTATGACATTTAAAACGGGTCGTATCAAGCTCTGTATTGAGTAATGATACGACCCGTTTTTAGCCTTTTGAGGGCACTCAAATTTCAAATTATAAGTTCATATCTTCAAAAATTGAGTTTTGACACACCCTCCTTTGGGCTAGCTCTTATTTATAAAACAGATTTTCGACCAATGGAATCAACAAAGAAGTCATAATTCCCATCAATCCTATTGCGAGTCCGCTAATAGCCCCTTCTACAGCACCGAGTTCTATTGCCTTAGCTGTACCTAAACCGTGCGCAGCCGCGCCAAGAGCAAGACCTTTGGCAACCCGGCTTTTTATATGTAATTTACGAAGAATAAACGGCCCGATAATTCCACCTAATATACCGCATATAACGACAGTAATAGCTGTTAATGACGGAATTCCTCCACTTTTTGCAGAAAGGCTTAATGCTATGGGGGTAGTAACGGATTTAGGCTCTAATGAGACAATGACACTATGTTCTACTCCCATTAGTTTGCAAATCCAAATTACGCTTACGATCCCTACTAAACTTCCGACAATAATAGAAGAAGTGATGGATAGAACTTTTCCTTTTAAATATCCGATTTGTTCGTATAAAACATAACCCAATGCTACGACAGAAGGTCCTAACATGAAATGTATCATGTAACTGCCTTTGGAAAAAGTCTCGTAATCGATTCCTGCCCATTTTAATACTCCAATAATAATCGCTATACTGATAATAATGGGATGGAGCAGCGCAATTTTACTTTTGGTATAAATATATGTTCCTGATAAATAACTTGCTAATACGAGAAATAACAAAAATGGGGTAGAAGATAATATTTCGTTCATATAAATACAGTTTATAGCTTTTTTTCTAATTTATCTTGCATATATCCGACAACAGCGATAATAACAGCTGTCGTTACGACAGATACGATTAATAATGCTGCCCAATAGCGAGAAATGAGATCGAAAGATGCCATAAGACCGACTCCTGCAGGAACAAAAAAAAGTGCCATATTCTGTGTCAATGCGTTCGATACACTTCTTACATCTCGAGGTTTTACGAATTTCAGTAAAAGAGACAAAAATAACAGAACCATTCCGCAAACACTGCCCGGGACAATTCCATTAATTAAAAAACTTAAGCATTCTCCTAAAAAATAGAATAACATAATAATAGATGCACCTTTAACCATAATTTTTATATATAATAAAGTCCGTCTTTAACTTGAACAAATTGTTCATCACATAAGAAACGTAATGTTTCTACTATTTTTTCCTGTGAAAAAGGAATACGTGCTATAATTGTGTCGAGACTACATTTATCAGCTTGCAATAGTTTGTAGATTTCTTTTTCTATTCGGGAGAAATCTCCAGAAGTTAATTCTCCGGATTTTTGTTGCAAACAAATATCGCATAATCCGCATTCTCTGTTAAATGTCTCGCCAAAATAGTTTAATAATATTTGTGTTCTGCATTTTTTATCGTGAAGTACATATTCCAACATACTATGAATGCGATGAGAAAAACGTTCTTTGCGTTCTTCATAAACATTTCGGGGTATTGATAAATATTTCAGATCCTCTCGAGGTGTGGTATATATAATAAAAGGTGTCCTTTTTTGCGGTATGTAGTGTAAAATATGCTGTTTTGAAAAATAGATTAAGTTTTCGTATACCTCTTGAGGGGAGAGCCCGCTTCGTCTTGACAAGAGATCTTCCTGAATAAAAACGTAATCGGCGAATAAACCTGTATAGGAACGAAGTAAACATTGTAATAATTCTTCTTTTTCATAATCGTCCGTTTGCAATTTGTACAATTCATCACGTTGTACGGTTATCATTACTCTCGACAGAGATTCTACTTCTTCCGTAAACTCTATATATTGAGCTTGTTCTAATATTTTTAGTGCGTTAAATGTCGGTAATATGGGAAATTTAAACGTTTTGCAGAATGTGTTTAAATTGAAATCAAAAACAGAATTCATTCCCGATCCGACTGCTACTTGCAAAAAGTTTCCTAATGCTTCATATACACGAGATATAAATTCTCGTTCGGGAAACATATCACGGATTCTCTTTTCTAATTTTACCTTATCGGCATTTGCATATAAAATAACAGCATATGCCTGGAGCCCATCTCTTCCTGCGCGTCCGGCTTCTTGATAGTACTCTTCCGGAGAGTTAGGTAAATCCAAATGAATAACGAGTCGTACATCCGGTTTATCTATGCCCATTCCAAAAGCATTTGTGGCGACAATTACCCGACAATGATCTTCTTTCCAGGATTGTTGCTTACGGTTTTTATCTTCTGATTTTAAACCTGCATGATAAAAATCCGCACTGATTTTGAATCTTCTTAATTCTTCCGCAATCTCTTTTGTTTTTTGTCTGCTGCGGACATAGATTATGGCACTTCCCGGAACACGATTGAGAATATGTATTAATTGTTGAATTTTATTTTCTCCGTAGCGTACTACATAAGAAAGATTAGGGCGGAAAAAACTTTTTTGAAAGACTTTTCCTTTTTTGAAATGGAGTTTTTCTTGTATATCTTCTACGACTTGGGGAGTTGCAGTTGCAGTCAAGGCTAATACGGGAACATCGGGGAATAAAGTCCTTATGTCGGCAATTTTTATATATGAAGGTCTGAAATCATACCCCCATTGGGAGATGCAATGGGCTTCATCCACCACTAATAGAGAGACTTTCATTGCTTTTACTTTGGATAGGAAAAGATCGTTTGAAAGACGTTCCGGAGAAATGTATAAAAACTTATATTTACCGAATATGCAATTTTCTAATGTAACGATCGTTTCGTGACGAGTTAATCCGGAATATAGATAAGCCGCTTTAATATCTCTGGCTCTAAGATTATCCACCTGATCTTTCATTAATGCGATCAGAGGTGTTATAACTAAACAAATTCCATCCATAGCTAGGACAGGAACTTGAAATGTTAAGGATTTCCCTCCTCCTGTCGGCATCAAGCCCAAGGTATCATTTCCTGTCAGTACGGAATTGATAATATCTTCTTGTAAAGGTCTGAATGTATCATATCCCCAATATCGTTTTAATATTTCGTAGATGTTTTGTCCCATACCTATGTTCGAGGTTGCAAAATTACAAATTGTAATGGCATATTTTTCTTTTTGACGATTATTTTGTGTATAATAAAACCGGCTTCGAATATATATTATCAAAGCCGGTTGAAAAATTTCAATTTTATATGTTATATTATCGAGTTTGAGAATATTCAATAAAATTGTATATCAATTTTTTAGCTACATCAGAAGATCCAGAGGTCAGGTTTAGATTCGGCATAATATCTAATGTGGAGAAGATTATTTTACCTTTACCGCAAGGGATAATTCCTACGGCTGTTCCAAGATTAAAGCCATGACTTCTATATACTCCTGCAACCAATTCTTCCCCTTCAAGTTTTAGCCCTAACCTATGATCTCCGTCATGAACTAATGCTTGATAAGGCCAGCTCATACCGACATTGCCAGGCAGATCTTTAAATAGGGGATGTGCTTTTACGAAATGAACTCCACCGACCCAATTTCTTCCCATTGCAAAATTACCTTTATTTTTAAGATTTGTGTATTTAGAGATGACATCCATCCATGTTTCTGCTGATTCTAATAAAATAAGGGTGGTGCCGTCATTTTTGCAACGATCTATTAATGATTTAGGATCAAGAGTCGCATTTCCAGGTGTAGACCATTGCAATTGAATTGTTCCGGTTTGTTTTTGTTGTCGGTATTCTACTTGGATATTTATGGCTTTTCCTGCTTCAAGAGTAACAGGTCGTTGGTAAGTGTACATTTTTTTGTTACCCCACTCATCAATTACCCGTTGTCCATTAATAGAAAGGCGTAAGCCCCCATCTGTATTGACCGCTATAAGATATTGTCCGGAAACAGAAGGCATGAGTTTTCCTTTCCATATTGCAGAAAACGGTTGATTTGCTGATACAGAAGCATCTGGTTGCGCACCGTCTGCGAATTGGAAATCAATGTGCGTGTCTGTACGAGTTCCTGCGGCTTCTCTTAAATCGTCGTCTTTAAAGAAGGTTGCAACAATTCCCGGTTTATCATCATTGGTTATGTATGCTTCGGGTTGTATTTTTTGTGGGGCATCTAATGGAGGACGTGTAATGACAACCCAGTCCAATTTGCCTGCATTTTCAGAAAAATCGGTAAGTATATTTCCGGTTTCTTGTTTATAAAAACTTACAAACGTATTTTTTGTGTCATTTTTATAAATAGCCCCAGTGCCCGATAATTTTTGGGAATCCCAATTTACTCCTAATACTTGGTCTTTCCCCGAAGCCTGTTTTTCTTTATTCAGATTGTATAAATTCGCTTCTATTGAAAACATTCCGGATTGATTGTTTAAAGGAAGTAGCATATTTTCGATTAGTAATTCTCCGAACACTTCTCCTCCAGAAAGCTGAACATTCTTATTTTCTTGATATATATTTTTACCATTCGGGTCTTTTACATTGATAGATAAAATATGTTTTCCTTTCAGATTTTTTTCATTGACGATATAAAAATCTACTGGAACAGGATTCGGAGTATGGATAATTTGTTTTCTCGGGCTAATTGCCACATAAAGCGGCTGGTTATAATATGCCAAAATTTTAGAGTCTCCTTTTGCATTCCTATAAAGATCCACTACTCCGGAATGGTTGTCATAGGGCATGGATTCCCACCCGTTAATTACATAGCAGTCTCCTAAGTTCTGCATTCTCATGCCTTGAATTCTACGACCTTGGTGTTCGAATGATATGTCTCCCATTTTTTCGGTGAGCATATCGACAGTTTTGAAATATGGCTCTAAATTTTTATCTGCGAAAAATTTACAAAACTCTTTATATTGTTTTTGCCAAAATTTTCCGTCCCATCCGGTTTTCCCGGTTTTGGAGAGATAATCGTCTATTTCTTTGATACGAGGAGGTGTAGAAATTGCAGCTTCTTCTCCACGCATATATATTTCGGTGTTATTATTGGTGTACATAAGATTGTCAGTCGGTGATTTATAAAAATCTTCTCTCCAAGTTTCCGGACCTCCGGCCCTATGGTTATCAAACCAGCCGTTCATGTATAGTTTTGTATCAAACGGACGGAAGTGGGCTTTTGAATCTTCTAAAGCATCTTTTTTGTTAGCCCATCCAGAGGTGAATGTAATTGTTCGACTCGGATCGATGGCATGTGCATCCCGCATATCCTCGAATCGTTTTGCTACCAATTCTTTATCTTTGGATAAACGACCACCGAATTCATTAATCATATTATAAATAATCAGACTGGGATGACTTCTGTCCCGTTTAATCATACGGAATACTTTTTCACGTAAAATAGTCCGGATAAAAGGATCATGAGTGCCCGAATGAAAAGAGCCGGGTTCTTCATAATATAACAGTCCCATTTCGTCAGCTTTGTCCAATACAACGGGAGTTCCTATGTTTCTATGAAAGTTCAGCATATTGAGACCTAACTGTTTTGCTGTAGTTATTTGTTTCTCGGCCATTTCTGGAGTTGCGATTAATCCCGTTACTGGCCAATATCCCCAAGAAATAGCACTTCTCAGCATAATACGACGGCCGTTCAATTTTAATGTAGCTTCTTCTCCAATATTTTCTGGTGCGAACCATCGAAAACCGAAAGTTCGTTCATCATTATCTTTATTGGAAAGAGATACTTTGCTCACATATAAATTGGGAGATTCTATATCCCAAATTTTTGCATTCGGAGCATCTACTTCTATTGTTACCCGGCTATCTCCTTGAGGAATTTGGTGATTTTTTATTTGCTTTGAAAATATTTTTATCGATGGATTATTTTTTTCAACAATATCGAGATTGATATTTTGCTTTAATTTTCTATCTGTCAGATTTCGTATAGAGATAATTGCATTTACTTTTGTCTTTTGCGGTGTATTTTGCATGTAAATGTCAGATATATATACCGGATTTAATGCTTTCAAGTTCACATCTCCAAGTATGCCTCCAAAACCGCGTCCCGGTGGGATCAAATATTTTCCCCAATTCATGACGTCGAAATCTTGCCAGTGAAAATTTCCTCCGGGATTGGTAACACGGACAGCAAGAAGTTGCTTTTCTCCCGGACGTATAGCTTTAGTCACATTTGCTTCGAATGGAGTTTCTCCAACAATATCATATGCTACGAGTTGTCCGTCAAGATAGACTTCTGCTCTCATTCTTACAGCTCCGAACTCTAAAATAAATGTCGCGTCTTTCAGATCTTTAGGGATATTTAGAGTTCTAAACCACCAGCTGACACCGGAAAAATCTGTAGGCTGAGGCCAGTCCGATACGGTCATGTATTCTTCGACAGTCCCCGGCACACTTACTTTTTTTGCGGTGTTTGCATTTAATGATTCCCAGCCTCCGGTGGGCGGATTAACCGGCAGTTTGGATAGATCTGACACTTCTGTCGGCAGATATAACCGGTCATTATTCCAGCCGGCAGGAGAATTTACCGATAATGTTGATAATCTCGCCACTTCGCTTGGAAGATAAAGTTTGTCATTTTTCCATTCAGCTTTCGTGTCACGCCATAAATACCATTCCGATCCGGATAGAGGAATAATAACACGGGATTGATTTCTTGTGGATGCAATCCCTAAAAGAGTATTGAGCAGGAGTAAATAGCTCAATAAATGAATTTTTTTCATGTTTATTCTGATTTTTAGATAAAGTTTCTATGTTACAAAATAAGGTTTCTCCTATTAATATTTTATCGAGATATGTATTAAAAGGCGCATAATATCCTATTAAAAATTATATTATTCGGTAATATGAACTGTTTACTGACAAAAATGTTATTAATATCCAGAGTCGAGAAGTGTAAAAGCTGTCAGTATTATTTTTAAGTTAATTATAGTCGCTGTCTTTTTGGCAGATTTTTAGTAAAAAATATATTTGGCATAAAATTAGCTATAAGATTATTGCTTCTCAAGCAATGAATGGGGAGCGGAAAGATAATTATTAACAACTAAAATATAATAACAATGAACATTAGACCTTTAGCAGACAGAGTTTTGATTAAACCAGCGCCTGCAGAAGAAAAAACCGTGGGTGGTATTATTATTCCTGATTCAGCGAAAGAAAAACCCTTGAAAGGCGAAGTTATCGCTGTCGGTAACGGTACTAAAGATGAAGAAATGGTTGTTAAACCGGGTGATTGTGTCCTATATGGCAAGTATGCCGGTACGGAGATCGAACTGGATAATGACAAATTCCTCATTATGCGTCAATCTGACATTTTAGCTATTCTCTAATTAAAATTGTTTCATTTTAAGAAATTAAATCATGGCAAAAGAAATTAAATTCAATATCGATGCCCGCGATGAATTGAAAAAGGGTGTTGACGCTTTGGCAAATGCGGTAAAAGTAACTTTAGGCCCGAAGGGTCGTAATGTGATTATTGAAAAAAAATTCGGTGCTCCCCACATTACTAAAGACGGTGTATCAGTAGCTAAAGAAATTGAATTGGAAGATTCATTTCAAAATATGGGAGCTCAGTTGGTGAAAGAAGTAGCATCAAAAACCGGAGACGATGCAGGTGACGGTACTACTACTGCAACAGTTTTAGCACAATCTATTGTTAATGTAGGTTTGAAAAATGTAACAGCAGGAGCTAATCCCATGGATTTGAAACGAGGAATAGATAAAGCTGTTGCTAAAGTTGTAGAAAGTATTAAATCTCAATCAGAGGAAGTGGGTGATGATTTCGAAAAGATAGAATCGGTAGCTCGTATTTCTGCTAATAATGACAGTGAAATCGGTCAGTTGATTGCAGAAGCGATGAAGAAAGTAAAAAAAGAAGGTGTAATTACGGTTGAAGAGGCTAAGGGTACCGATACTACGGTAGAAATCGTAGAAGGTATGCAGTTTGATCGTGGATATATTTCTCCATATTTTGTAACGAATACAGAAAAAATGGAGTGTGAAATGGAAAATCCTTATATCCTGATTTTCGATAAGAAAATTTCTTCTTTAAAAGAAATGTTGCCTATTTTGGAAGCGACTGCACAATCGGGACGTCCTTTATTGATTATTGCTGAAGATGTTGATAGTGAAGCTCTTGCAACTTTAGTTGTAAACCGTTTACGTGGTTCTTTGAAGATCTGTGCTGTTAAAGCTCCGGGATTTGGAGACCGTCGTAAAGAAATGCTTGAAGATATTGCCGTACTGACTGGTGGAGTTGTTATATCTGAAGAAAAAGGCTTAAAACTGGATGGTGCGACAATCGATATGTTAGGTCGTGCAGAAAAAGTAACAGTTGACAAAGAAAACACTACTATTGTAAACGGTTTGGGAAATAAAGATGCTATTGCTTCTCGGGTAGCTCAGATTAAAGCTCAGATCGAAAAGACTACTTCGGATTATGATCGGGAAAAACTGCAAGAACGTTTGGCAAAGCTTGCAGGTGGTGTTGCTGTTTTGTATATCGGTGCAGCTTCTGAGGTTGAAATGAAAGAGAAGAAAGACCGTGTCGATGATGCTTTAAGTGCCACTCGTGCTGCAATTGCTGAAGGTATCGTTCCCGGTGGTGGAGTTGCTTATATTCGTGCAATTCCTTCTCTTGAAGGTATGAAGGGCGATAATGATGATGAAACTACAGGTATAGAGATTGTTAAGCGGGCAATTGAAGAACCGCTTCGTCAGATCGTCGATAATGCCGGTGTAGAAGGAGCTGTCGTAGTTCAGAAAGTAAAAGACGGTAAGGGTGATTTCGGATATAATGCTCGTACGAACACATATGAAAACTTCTTTGCTGCTGGTGTTATTGACCCGGCTAAGGTTACACGTGTAGCCCTTGAGAATGCCGCATCGATTGCTGGAATGTTCTTAACTACAGAATGTGTTATTGCTGATAAGAAGGAGGAAAATCCTGCACCTATGCCTGCTCCGGGAATGGGCGGAATGGGAGGCATGATGTAATTCTTGCTTAGAATATAATATCTAAATAAAGACAGGCCGAAAAGTAAATTTTTCGGCCTGTCTTTATTATTTATAAGAGTGTCTGTTTAAATTTGAAAGAATGGGAATAATTAAAGTAAATTACTAGCCAATTCAGAGAGACGGCTTCTTTCTCCTTTAATTAAGTTTACATGACCGAATAAAGCTTGTCCTTGCATCTTATCTATCATATAAACTAATCCGTTAGACTGAGAGTCTAAATAAGGTGAATCGATCTGTTGTATATCTCCGGTAAACACCATTTTTGTCCCTTCTCCGGCTCGAGTTATAATGGTTTTTATTTCATGAGGAGTTAAATTTTGAGCTTCGTCGATAATACAAAATGTCTCGGAAAGGCTTCGGCCTCGGATATAAGCCAAAGCTTCGATAACCAATGTTCCTTTTTCCTGCATATCTTGTAAAATTCTGTAATCGCTGCTTTCAAGAGAAAATTGGTGTTTAATGACATTTAAATTATCGAATAGAGGTTGCATATAAGGGGCTATCTTTTGCTTTTCATCTCCAGGCAAGTATCCCAAATCTTTATTAGCCAAAGCCACGATAGGACGAGCTAATAAAATCTGTTTATATAATTTGTTTTGTCGTAAAGCTCCGGCTAAAGCTAATAGTGTTTTCCCAGTTCCGGCTTTCCCTGTTAAAGCAAGGAGTTTGACTTCAGGATCATTTAACAAATCAAAAGCAAAGGTCTGTTCTGCATTGCGCGGCTCTATGCCGAAATTCTTTTCTTTAATTACTTTCCGGACTTTATCGGTTTCGGAAACATAGCGGGCAAGAACAGAAGAAGTCCCACTTTCCAAAACAAAACATTCGTTGGATTTAAACGGATCATTCGATATTTCTGTGGCCGGAATGCCGTCTTTAGATTTATAAATGGCATCGATAATTTCTGGAGAGACATTGTCTAATACCCGATGTTCTGATTCGAAAATATCAATATTTTTGACTTTATCATTGATATAGTCTTCAGTTTCGATACCTATAGCTCGGGCTTTCATCCGTAAATTTATGTCTTTAGTTACCAGAATCGTTTTTCTGTCAGGATGATTTTCTCTTACTATCAATGTTGCCGCTAAAATAAGATGGTCGGGTTTCTTTTCCGGAAATACCGATTTTACTTTTTCAGGATATGTACTATTGACAACGATGGATAATCGTCCTAAATCAGGGCCTAATAATGCACCTTCTGTAAACAAATGGTTATCTGTAATTTCGTCCAGTTCTCGGACAAATTCCCGAGCATTGAAGTTAATTTGGTCGTTCCCTTTTTTGAATTTGTCTAATTCTTCTAAAACAACTATGGGAATGAAAATGTCATTATCTTGAAAATTAAACAAGCATTTGTAGTCGTGCAGAATAACATTCGTATCTAACACAAAATTCTTTTTGGCACTCATAATAGCATGTTTTAATAGTTAATATTTTAAATAAAGACATTTTGTCTTTTTCAAATATAATTATTCATTTAGAAAAAGACTTCTCTTTTAGATTAAAATAGCTTAACATTATTGTGAAATCTGCTTTTAGAACAGAAAATGTGAAATAAGGAAAAGTTTATGTATGTTTGTACCGAATTATATCGGAAAATATGAAAAGAATAGGATTATTGTCTGATACACATGCTTATTGGGATGAGAGATATATTAAATATTTTTCGGAATGTGATGAGATATGGCATGCCGGAGATATAGGGTCTATGGAAATTGTCGATAAGTTTCAATCATTTAAGCCATTCCGTGCGGTTTACGGTAATATTGACGGACAAGATATACGGGCTATATATTCGAAACATCTTCGTTTTACCGTAGAAGGTGCAGATATATGGATGACTCATATTGGGGGATATCCCGGTAAATATGACAGAGAAGTTATCCCCGAAATTTATAGAAATCCTCCGGATTTATTTATATCTGGACATTCTCACATACTAAAGGTTTTATATGATAAAACTTTAAAGCTTTTACATATAAATCCGGGAGCTGCCGGTAAATATGGTTTCCATAAAAAAAGGACATTGGTGCGTTTCACAATTGATGATAAAATATTTAAAGATTTGGAGGTAATAGAATTAGGAGAAAAATAATTTATTTTTCGTACATGTCAAACGCATAAAATCTATACGATAAGTAAATTCTTTTTTTATTCCCGGAAAAATTTGATTATAAATTTTTTGCAAGATCTCTCGTATATTAATAAACGATAGAGCAACGGTTTGCATATTTACATTGTTTTGTATGATTGTATTTTCACCGGTTTTTAGAATAAAGTCTATTTCTTTGCTATATTTATCGAATGTTTTGTCAATACCGTTTCCCTTTATATGCATACTTTAGGAACAAAAACAGTAAAAAAGTTTTTCTAATTTATGTGAACACTTTTTATTATAAAGCTGTTTTATGTTTTAAATTCAATAAATGAGTGTATTTTTGCCTAAATAACGGAGAATGATATGGGATTAAAACGTTTCGGAGTTTCTTTGGATGAAAGTTTATTAGAGTCTCTTGATTTATTTGTCGTTAATAACGGTTTTACAAATAGATCTCAGGCAATCAGATTTTTGGTTGAAAAAAATATTGCAGAGACTAAATGGCTATGTAATCATGTCGTAGCCGGAACAATCATTATCATGTATGATCAGAGTAAGAAAGATATTTCCGTAAGAATTGAGGAAATACAGCAAGCGTATCAGCAGGTTATTTTATCATCTTCTCAATATTACCTCAATAGCAATTTTTGCCTTCATATTGCGACGGTAACCGGAGAAGCTTATAAGTTGACAGAACTTTCGGACAGACTGATTGCAATAAAAGGCATAAAGCATGGAAAGCTTGTGATGAGTAGAGCAGATTAATTTTTTTTGAATTTATAGTAACACGATAATAGAAAAACGTGTCACTTAAGTAATAAAACTAAAAAGGATAAAAATGAGAAAAGTTATTCAACACATTTATTCAGTTGTATTTTTATTTTGTATCGTTTTTTCTGCTCATGCAGGATCATCGTTAAAAGATACATTGGATATACAAGAAGTTGTTGTCACCGCGACAAAAACGAGAGTGAATAAAAATAATACACCTTTGTCTATTTCTGTAGTCACTCGTCAAGAGATTGAGCGCAGTAGTGAATCTGCTTTACTTCCGGTTTTATCTCAAAGAGTACCCGGACTATTTGTTACTCAGCGGGGAATTACCGGCTTCGGGGTATCTACCGGGTCTGCTGGAACAGTAAATATAAGAGGTGTAGGAAGTGGTAACAAGGTGCTTATGCTATTCGACGGGCAACCTCAATGGGCAGGAATTTATGGACATAGTCTTCCTGACACTTATGTTGCATCTGATGTAGATAAAGTAGAGGTGATACGTGGGCCGGGATCGCTTCTATATGGATCTAATGCAATGGGAGGGGTTGTGAATATAATCACCCGAAGTCAACATGAAGAGGGAGTCACTACCCATGCGAGAGCGATGTACGGCTCTTATAATACCCAGAAATACATGATCAATAATGGCGTGAGGTCGGGAAAATTTAATAGTTTTATTTCCCTGAATCATGATCGTACGGACGGACATCGTGATAATTCGAAATTTAATATTACGAACGGATTTGTAAAAATCGGTTATGATATTTCTTCTCATTATAGTGTTGTCGGAGATATTAGTGCCGCATATTACGATTTAAGGAATCCCGGAAAGGATACCGATCCATTATTAGATGGTTGGATGCATATATGGCGTGGAATCGCATCTGTGGGAGTTGAAAATAAGTATCAGAAATATTCCGGAGCAATAAGGGCTTTTTATAGTTGGGGAAATCATAAGATCAATGATGGACATGAAGCCGATGAAGTAGCAAAAGATTATTTGTTTCGTTCAACGGACTTCAATTACGGTGTACAGGCGTATGAATCATTTTTTATTATTCCGAACAATCAATTTACATTAGGGGTCGATTACAAGAATTGGGGTGGAAATGCGTGGAATGCCTTTTTTTCAGGAGAAAGAAAAGACATTATTGCGGATAAAAGTGTACATGAATTGGCCGGATATGCGATAATGCAACAAGAATTTTGGAATCAGTTCACTCTAAATGCAGGAGTCCGTTATGAACATAACAGTACATACGGCAGTGAGTGGGTGCCGCAAGCAGGATTTACATGGAGACCTTTTTGGGGAAATTCTATTAAAGCTTCTTTTTCGAAAGGGTTTCGTAGTCCTAATATGCGAGAACTTTATATTACATTCGGACCTGGAAATAAAGCGAATGCGGATTTGAATCCAGAGAGCATGTTGAATTACGAGGTGTCTATCGGACAATATTTTTGGAACAATCGGATACATGCAGAAGTAACGGCATTTTATATCGATGGTAAAAATATGATTCAAGTTGATCCACAGTCGGGACAGCTTGAGAATGTCGGAAAGTTTTATAATAAGGGTATTGAATTGGACGCAGATATTCAGGTTTTACGAAATTTACGCTTTTCTACAAATTATAGCTTTTTACATACCAATAAGGAAATTGTTGCTGCTCCTAAACATAAATGGTTTTTAGAAGGCTTATATACGTGGAAAAATTTAAGTATAACATTAAATATGCAGTCGATATTCGGTTTATATGTCAGTAATTTAATGAAGAGCGAAGATTATACTCTTCTGAATGGACGTATTGCCTATAAAATAGGAAATAAAAAACAGAATATTACGTTGTTTGTAAAAGGGGAAAATTTGACAAATACGAAATATACCATTAATGAAGGATATCCGATGCCGGGTGCTATAGCAATGGGAGGATTTGATTTTAAATTTTAAATTTTTTACCGGAACTCAATATCGATGGCATGATAAGAATTTATTATCATGCCATTTTTAATTAATTGATTATTTTTGTACGTTTAAATGAATCTCTGAATAATGTACAGAATTATATTATCTATAATTGGCATTGGTCTTATTTTATGTGGATGCAGTAGTAATATTCCGAGCTCTTATGAATTGAACGGTGAAGTTTATAATTCTCGATTTAATGGAAAGACTATATATCTTTCTAAAGTGGACGGAGATGAGCTTACGAATATAGATAGTACCTTAGTCGAGGTGAATAAGTTCTGTTTAAAGGGCGTTCAAGATGTTCCGACAGTTTGTTATTTACGTTTTAGGGAAGATCACTTGTTACCGGAATATGTACCAGTAACGTTTATATTAGAAAACGGAACAATAAATGTTCAAATTACAAAATCAGATTCTAAAGCAACAGGAACGGTATTGAATGATTCTCTTTTTTCATTTCAAAAGTCTATGGATAAGTATGAAAAGCAGCTTACTCGTATAGAAGCTCGATATAAAAAGATGATAGCTGACAGTACGATAAATAAAGAGACCGAGAAGCAAATATACGAAGAGTATAATTCTGAGGAAAAAGCAAATCTGGAGTTTATTAAGAAGGTTATAGGACAGAATCTGAATAATATATTAGGTGCTTATATTTTTAATTTAAATCGAAATAGATTAGCGGACAAGGATATTGAAATTATTTTGCAAAAAGCCGGATCTACATTTAAAAATCAACCGGATATAAGACTTATTTCCGAAAGAATCAGACGATTGAATAATATATCTGTAGGGAAAATGTTCAAAGATTTTGATTCTCAGGATATTCAAGGAAGAAGAAAATCTTTATCTGAATATGCTGGACGAGGAAAATTTTTGATTGTAGGTTTTTGGGCATCTATATCTCCTTCAAGCCGAATAGAAATGAAAAATTTAATAGAGATACACAAAAAATATAAATACAAGGGTATTGACATTATTAGTGTATCTTTAGATACGGATTCTTTATCTTGGATAGAAAATATAGAACGATATAATTTAACTTGTCCACATTTATCGGATTTTAAAGGATGGGAGAGTGATGCCGTCAAAGCTTATGAAATTAATAAAATACCTTATATCCTCCTATTAAATCCAGATGGAAGTATTGCAGCAAAAGAAACAGATACTAATTGCTTAAAAGAGAAATTGAAAGAATTATTTGATTGACAAAAGCCTCACAAATAATTCTTTAAGCAAATTCAAGCAGATTATCTTATTCGAATTTAATCGATTTTGCCGGTCGTATGAGAGAGACCAAATAAGAAGGTCCGATAAGCATTAATAAAGAAATCACCAGACAACTGATATTCAAGATGAGTATATACCCGAAATTCAATTCGATAGGAACTGCCGGAATATAATACACATCAGGATCTAATTTGATAAGTTTAAAATGGGCTTGTAGCAGGCATAATAGTATTCCTATTATATTACCCCATATCATACCTTTTCCGACTAAGAAGATCGAAATATAAATAAAGATTTTGCGAATAGAGTAGTTGGTTGCCCCTAAGGCTTTTAATATGCCAATCATGTTGGTCCGTTCCAAAATAATAATTAATAAGCCCGAAATCATCGTAAAACCGGCAACAACGGCCATCAAAATAAGAATTACCCATACATTCATATCCAACAAATCCAGCCAATTAAATAACTGTGGATTCAATTCTCGGACAGAACGAACAAAATAATGTTCTCCATATCGGTCTGTACAATTCATTAAATCGAAATAGAGATTTTCTGTTACTTCGTCCAATTTTGAAAAATCTCGTAATTTCACTTCAATACCACTAAATTGGTCAGTTCCCCATCTATTAAGTTTTTGAACATGACGAACATCTCCGATAATAAAGAGCTTATCGTATTCGGTAAAATTGGTCTGATATATTCCTGTAATCTCAAATTTTCTAGCTCTGATATTGTCATCTATAAAATAACAAAGTATTTGATCTCCGGCTTCTAAATGTAGTCTGTTTGCAATATAATGAGATATTAATATTTCATTTGAAATAGCCGAATCGGAGAGGTGAGGAGGAACACCTGCCAAAAGATTCTTTTCAAAAAAAGACCAATCATAATTTTTATCTACACCCTTAAGAGCTATTCCTAAAAATTCATTATCGGTCTTCAATATACCCGGCTTAGTTGCGAAATTTTCAATGTATAAAATTTCAGGATTTTGTTTTAATGCGGCTTGTAAACTATCGGAAACTCCGATGGGCAATGTTTCAAAAGATGAATTGTTTGAGAAACCGCTGATTTGGATATGTGAACTGAACCCTATTACTTTACCGCTGACCTCATGCTTAAATCCGACAACAATAGCTACGGATATAATCATTATAGCTAATCCTAAAGCTACTCCTAAGGTTGCGATACGAATAGCTGGAGGAGAAACTTTTTTTCTTCCGTCTTTATTGAAATGTATTTTTTTTGCTATAAATAGCTCTAAGTTCATATAGTTCTACCGGGATAAGATTCCAATGCTTTACTTAATACAATCAAAGCATTCGCTAAATCTTCTTTTTTTAGGACATATGCTAACCGAACCTCATTTTTACCTAATCCCGGAGTCGTATAAAATCCAGATCCGGGAGCCATAAATACGGTTTGCCCTTCATACTCGAAATGTTCAAGACACCAAGCACAAAATTTATCCGCATCATCGACCGGTAGCTTTGCCATTGTGTAAAATGCACCCATGGGAATCGGTGAATAACAACCGGGAATACGATTAATTCCGTCTATGAGGAATTTACGACGTTCTACATATTCATTATATGTATCCAGCAAATAGTCTGATGGTGCACCGAGAGATGCTTCGGCAATTAATTGTCCGATAAGAGGCGGACTTAAACGTGCCTGACAAAATTTCATCACATTTTTTTTCAACTCTTTATGTTTTGTTATCAAAGCTCCAATACGAATTCCACATTCACTATATCGTTTTGATACAGAGTCAATTAATACAACATGATCTTCTATTCCTTTTAAATGAAAAGCCGAAATGTAAGGAGCTCCGGTATAACAAAACTCTCTATATACTTCGTCAGAAAAGAGAAACAAATCATATTTTTTTACCAAATCCCTTATTTGGTTCATCTCTTTTTGGGTATATAGGTAACCTGTCGGATTATTAGGATTGCAAATCAGTATTCCACGGGTTCGTTCTGTAATCAAGGCTTCAAATTTATCTATTGCAGGTAATGCAAAACCTTCATTGATAGAAGAGGGGAGTGTCTTAATTGTTGCCCCTGCTGAAATTGCAAACGCCATATAATTTGCATATGCGGGTTCGGGAACGATTATTTCATCTCCCGGATCAAGGCATGCTAAAAAAGAAAACAAGACTGCTTCTGAACCTCCCGTAGTAATGATAATATCATCAGCATTTACCTGAATATTAAATTTGGCGTAGTATTCGACAAGTTTCTCACGAAAACTTAGAATTCCTTCGCTTGGGCTATATTCTAAAATTTTGCGATCTAAATGCCGGGCAGCATCCAGTCCTATTTCCGGAGTCGGTAAATCTGGTTGTCCTATGTTCAAGTGATATACTTTTATTCCTTTTTGTTTAGCTTTATTTGCTAACGGGACTAATTTTCGAATTGGGGAAGCGGGCATTATTTCACCGCGGTTAGATATTTTCGGCATACTTTAGTAGTATAATCTCGTATATTCTATAACTTATCGTTTTATTCTCGCTACAAATTTATTATTCTTTGTGTTATTAAGCAAACAAAAGCGAAGGATAATGCGGCAAATTGACGTTTCACAATAAATCTTTCAAACAATTCAGCAATAAGTATTGGCATTATTATTATTTTTGTGTCCACTTAACGAAGAGGAAGAATAATGTTTAAGAATATCGTATCCAGTTTGTTCGCTTTGGTTGCTGCCCCTGGTAAGGCATGGCAGAGCATATCTTCAAAAGAAGAAAGTCAGGCAACGTTTTTAAACGGATATTTGTATCCGATTATGGGAATAACGGCTCTTTCGGTTTTTGTGAATTTGCTCAATGATCAGTTTACATTGGAGAAAGCATTAAAACTGATGACAATTGATTTTGTCAAATTTTTTGTAGGATTTTATATTGCATCTTTTTTAATAGATGAATTGCTACAAAAATTTTTTGATAGAGAAAAGAATCCCAAACAAGTACAGTTATTTGTCGGTTACACTTTAAGTGTATATATGTTGATAACGATTTTTCTCAATTTATTTATGGGAATGTTTTCTTTTTTACGATTTGCTCCTTTATACATCATCTATGTTATATGGGAGGGATCTAAATACTATATGGATATCAATGAAAATAAGCGTCTGATATTTGTCGTTTTATCATCATTGATTCTTATATTTTCTCCGGATATCATTGAACGTTTTATGTTCATTTTAATGCCGGGATTAGGAAATTAAATGTGTAAAAATATGAAGTTACCACAGGTCAATATAAAAAATAAAAGAGCATCTTTTGATTATGAGTTGCTTGACACATATCAAGCAGGAATAGTTCTTACCGGAACAGAAATAAAATCGATTCGTCTTGGAAAAGCCAGTTTGGTAGATACGTTTTGTTTTTTCAATAACGGAGAGTTATGGGTTAAGAATATGTATATTGCAGAATATTTTTACGGAACCTATAACAATCATCAAGCGAGAAGGGACAGAAAGTTATTATTGACAAAAAAAGAATTGCAAAAGATACAACGTCTATCTAAGGAGTCCGGTTTTTCTGTAATTCCTACGAAAATATACATTAGTGATAAAGGTCTGGCAAAAATCATTGTTGCTGTTGCGAAAGGTAAAAAAGTATATGATAAGCGAGAGTCGATAAAGGAAAGGGAAGATAAACGCCAAATAGATCGGGCATTTAAGCGTTAATAATTTTCTCACAAATAATAAAAATCTTTTTGTCTGGATATAACGTTGTAGCGAATATATAGATGTTTCCTCCGTCTTTTATTTTTGACTTTTTTCGTAATTCTTCTGTTGTTATTGGGAAATTTCGGACTGTAATGTTAGCTGAAGGATATTGCATGGAAAGTTCCTTTAAGACTTTGCCCGAAAAAGGTATAACTTCCTTTACAGTAAAAATACGACCGGGAAAGTCCGTTATAAGCTTATTAGATGTATATAAGTGGCTGTTTTTATGTATTTTAGATATAGAAAAAGAAATAGCTACCGATTTGAATGCCCCAGCTTTCAAAATAGAAGAATTAGGTTCATATAAGTAAGACTGAATCGAAGTTACAGATTGTAATAAAGGAAGATTTTTCTCATTTTCTAATGTGAAAATGTAATTTTCCGGTTGTTGTACAGGACTCAAGTTGACACAATTAATAGAGATCTCATCTTCTGAAAAATGGTTGTTGATGATAAAAAATAGTTCTTTACATTCATTTTTTACAGAGATAACATGTACCTCCTTAACAAATTTCAGATCTTGTATAGCTCGACTAATATCAATCATAGGAGATGACTTCAATAAAATTACTGGAGCTTTTTTCAATAATATGCTCTGCAATTCTATTATGTCGGGTTCGCAGTCTCGCAAATCATATAATCGTTTGTTTTCCGAATTACGTCTAGCCGGATCGATATAAAACGCATCAAATTTTACATTGCATTCGAGAATAAATTTTAGACTATCTGAACAAATTACTCGGATATTGTTTTTTTGCAATACATCGAAGTTATATTTTGCCACATCACAATATAATGGATAACGTTCTATATAAGTAACTTTTTCTGCTGAAGCGGCAAAATAATAGGAATCTATACCTAATCCGCCAGTCAAATCACATATTGATTTATATTTCGATCCTATAATACATTGTTTATATTTGGCAGTAATTTCAGATGATGCTTGTTCGGCAGATAAAACAGATGGAAATAATAACTTCTTGTTTTGATTCCAAAGAGGTAATTTACTTTTAATTTTTTGTCTGGATTCTATTTGATCAATAGCAAAAGAGAGATTAAAATTCAGATTTTCAAATCTCTTTAATCGAAGCTTCATCGGATTTTCTTGTGAGTACTTTTCTATAAAGTCAAATAAATTATTTACAATATCCATGTATTTTTAAGCAACAAATTTTTTATCAAAGATACGTTTTTATTGCTTTAGATACAAATCTTCTATTGTTACATAATTATGATTATGTTAAATAGAAAAGCTAACTTTACCTCTGTACGATCTTGAAGAATTATTCCAAAGTTATTAGGTAAATAAAAAAAACTATTAGATCGTTTAAATCTATATTTAAGAGTTTGTGCTTCCTGACATTCTTTCGATAATATAAACAAGTAAAAAACCTGCAATCATAAGAATTATTGCCTGCCAGACATATACATTCGGTAAAATATTTTGTTCGACTAAAGGTTTAATAGCGCCATGACTATCTACAAATGTTTCTAATGTCTTTTTCCACGGCCAGACTTTATTTAACGATCCCAGCATAAAACCTGTCAAAGTGGCAATTGTTATATCATGAAATTTACGTAACAAATAAGATAAAACATTGGAAAACAGTACTAATCCTATGGCTGCACCACAGGCAAAGACAATGATAATTGTAATATCTAATGATTTTACGGCATTCATGATAAACTCATATTTACCTAATAATAATAGAATAAAACTACCTGAGATTCCGGGCAATATCATTGCACATATAGCAATAGCTCCACATAAAAATATGAATGACAGATTTTCTGGTGTTTGAGATGGAGTTGCGATTGTTATATAGTACGCGATCCCTACTCCTATAATAAAAGAGAACCAACGTTTCCAATCCCAAACTTGGATTCTTTTGGAAACAAAATATGTCGATGCAATAACTAAACCGAAAAAGAAAGCCCATACTAATACCGGATAGTCATCTAACAGAAAAGTTATAAGTTTAGCCAAAGAGAAAACACTTATGAGAATGCCTAATATTACAGAAAGTAAAAAGTTTCCATTAATATTATTCCAAAAGCTTTTCAATTTAAATGTAAAAAGAAGTTTTAAAGTTTTAAGATCAACGCTTTTTATGGAATTAATCAATTCTTCGTATATCCCCACAATAAAAGCAATAGTTCCCCCTGATACTCCGGGTACGACATCTGCAGCACCCATTCCCATTCCTTTTAAAGTCAGTATCGTATAATCTTTAATATTTCTTTTCATTTTTGTTATAAGTTATAAGTCTTCGTTTAAACCTTCTTTTAGAATCTTTTTTAATTTATCGATTATTTCCTTAGTTTGTTCTAGTTCTTTACGGTTTTCTTCAGATATATCTTCAACGTTATCGATTTGTAATGTTGTTTCATCTAATTGTCCGATCATATTTACAGCCTTTTCTTGATCACCTGAATTAAAATGAGCAAGAATCAGCTTAAAAGTTAATTTTACATTATAAATATCAGTAGATAAAGCCTGTTCATAATACGATATTGCTGTATTATAATCAGAATTTTGAGAGGCTAAATCTCCTAAAAGAACAAGTACATCTTGATTTTCTGGATTCAATTTTGCAGATTGTTCTAAAAATTTTTTACCTTCTGTAAACTCTTTTATTTCGACATATATTTCTCCGAGAAAAGCTAATGCATCAGCATCTTTAGGCTCTAGTTCAATACTTTTTCGTAAGCGTTGAATTGCGTTAGAAATATCACCTAAATCATAGTAATTAGATGCCTGTTGATAATATAAATTAGCATTATCAGGAGTATATGATAATGCTTTATCCAAATATCGGATAGCATCTTCATTTTTTTCTAGTTTAGTAAAACATTCTGCAATTAATTCATAAATCATAGACTTGTCTTCAATTACATCTAATAACTCTTTAAATACTTCTATTGCCTGAGCGTAATTTTCATTGTCATATAGACAATATCCTTTAAAGGAAAGAATGGTTTCATCCCCTTCTTTGGCCGTTAGGGCAAAATCACAAGCATCAACAGCTTTGTCATAGTCTTTTTTTAAGGCATGTATTTTGGCCGTGTTAAACCAATCGACATAAGAATAAGGATCTCTATCAAGCAAAATATCATATACAGATAATGCAAGGTCATATTCTTGACGATCTTCGTAAATGAGAGCCAATTCTCTCAACACTTCACTTCCATTTGCCAATACTTTATCTGCCGCAAAAATAAAATCTTTCAGTTCATCTATATATCCGAAATCTAAATACATATCTATAATGTCAAAGCAAAGATCGACAGACATTTCATCTGAGGACAACAAGCTGCTCAACAATGAAATAGCTTGTTCTCCATTTGCTTGAATAAAACTCAATTCTGCACAAATCAAAACAGCATCTACCGAGTCGTGAGGTATAGAATAAATTTGTTTTTCAGCTTCCTCTACGCAATCAAGACATAAAAGATATTTGGCTCTTTTAATTCCTAAACTCATGCTTCCTGGATGCATGGACAAACCACGCTCTATTACTTCCAATGCTTTTTGATAAAGATCTCGTATTTCATACTGATATGCTATCTCTTCTAGATCATCTGCATCAAAATAGTAGTTCGCATGATCTTTTACCATCTGTTCATATCGGATCAATAACTCAGGACGTTTATCTTCAGACATGTATTTGTTTTTAAAAATCAGGCTGTTGAATTTCTCTGATAAAAGAAATTCAACAGCCTCAGTATTTATTATTTTTATATTACTTCCCTTTTATTTTTTCCCAACTATCTTTTAACGATACAGTACGGTTAAAAACCAGTTTATCCGGTTTAGAATCTTTGTCCACACAAAAATATCCTGTACGTTGAAATTGAAATCTGTCTCCTGGTTTTGCATTTTCAAATAAGTAAGGCTCTATCCGGCAATTATTCAAGATTTTTAAAGATTCAGGATTTAGCAATTCTCTGAAATCTTTTTCTTTCTCTTCTGACGGATTTTCTACACAAAATAAGCGATCATAAAGTCTTATTTCTGCAGACTTACTGTATTCTACAGAAACCCAATGCAGAGTGCCTTTGACTTTTCGTCCGCTTTCGGGCATTCCGCTTTTGGTCAATGGATCATATTCACAATATATCTCTTTAATTTCCCCATTTTCACCTTTTTTACAGCCTGTGCATTTTACAATGTAGGCTGATTTTAACCTAACTTCTTGTCCCGGTGTCATGCGGAAAAATTTTTTCGGAGGATTTTCCATAAAATCGTCTCGTTCAATATATAATTCACGAGTAAACGGAATTTCATGAAAACCTGCAGATTCATCTTCCGGATTATTCTCCGCCTTCATATATTCTACCTGATTCTCCGGATAATTGGTAATGATGAGTTTTACCGGATTTAAAACAGCAGATACACGATTAGCCGTTTTATTTAAATCTTCGCGGATACTATGTTCAAGCAAAGAAACACTTATAAGTCCATCGTATTTGGTATATCCTATTCTATCGATGAAATTTCGTATTGATCGAGGGGTATATCCACGACGGCGTAGACCACAAATAGTCGGCATTCGGGGATCATCCCATCCTGATACAAGCTTTTCTTGCACTAATTGCAATAATTTACGTTTACTCATTACGGTATATGTCAAATTAAGCCGATTGAATTCCATTTGCCTGGGACGATATGTCTCATCGGCCAATTGATCTACGAACCAATCGTATAACGGCCTGTGAACCTCAAATTCCAATGTACAGATAGAGTGCGTCACACCTTCGAAATAGTCTGATTGACCATGAGCAAAATCATACATCGGATATGCATTCCAAGTATTTCCCGTACGATGATGTGGATGTTTAATTATCCTGTACATAATAGGATCTCTCATGTGCATATTGGGCGAGGCCATATCTATTTTTGCCCGTAATACCATAGCGCCTTCCTCAAATTCGCCTCTATTCATTCGTTCAAACAAATCTATATTTTCCTCAATAGGACGGTTTCTGTAAGGGCTTGGAGTCCCCGGTTGTGTAGGGGTACCCTTTTGTTTCGCTATTTCTTCGGCAGATTGTTCATCGACATAAGCTTTCCCTTCCTTAATCAGACGAAGTGCCAAATCCCATAATTTCGGAAAATAATCTGATGCGTAATAAAGTCGATCCCCCCAATCAAATCCTAACCAATGTATATCTTCTTTGATTGAATCTACATATTCGACATCTTCTTTAACGGGGTTAGTATCATCAAAACGAAGATTACAAGTTCCCCCAAATTTTTCAGCGACACCGAAATCCATACAAATGGCTTTTGCATGACCTATATGCAAATAGCCGTTAGGCTCCGGTGGAAAACGAGTATTTAATCGTCCCCCATTTTTCCCTGCCGCCAAGTCTGCTTCAATTGCAGCTTCAATAAAATTCAGGCTTTTCTTTTCCTCCTCATTATTCTCTATCTGTGTCATATTCTTACTAGATTACTGAATATTGCTGTGTTTGACCTGCATAAGATCTTAAACAGGCTTTTATAAAATGCAAATATAATTAATTAAGTGTAATAATATCTGCCATTATTGATTTTTCTATAAATATATTTTTATCGAATATGTAAATATTTGTGTGTTTGTAGGCTCAATCGCCATTCTGGATTTTTTTTGATAAATTCGATAACTTCTTTTGTGTTTTGCATAGAACAAGGTTGCAGCATTTTATGTTTGCATGAATATTGTTTATAAACGCTCATATCTTGGCTTAAATAAACAACTTTTAGTTCATCCATTTGTTTACGGACACAATCTTTCTTAGGGCTGCAAGTGATCCAATCACACCAACGTGTAACAGCATCGAATCCTTTGGTCAAAGTTCCGTTTGTTTCTATTTGCAAATAAAATCCTTGAGCTTTTAAAAGTGATAGGAAACAGTCATCTAATTGCATTGATGGCTCTCCTCCTGTTAAAACAACATGCTTTGCAGGAAATTTTCGTATAATATCGAGAATTTCTTCATCAGACATGATCTTGCCCAAAGAATGATCTGTATCACAAAATTCACAATTTAAATTACATCCGGAAAAACGAATAAAAATAGCTGGAACTCCCGTATAGTATCCTTCTCCTTGAATACTGTAAAATATTTCATTAATCTTTTTCATAAATAGCAATATTTCCTTCAGATTCTTGTACCTCTACCCGAAAGCAAAAAGGAATTTGATCACATACCCAACGAGCAATATTCTCGGCAGTAGGATTAAATGGTAAAATTTCATTCAGATTTTTATGGTCTAATTTTTCGTGTATGAGTTTTTTGATTAGCGAAAAATCCGTAACCATTCCATCTTGGTTCAATGTTTCTGCACGACAGAAAATCGAAATTATCCAATTATGTCCATGTAAAGAAGAACATTTACTTTCATAAGACAGATTTAAATGATGAGATGCCGATATTTCTAATGTTTTTTTGACTATATACATAGTTTTCTTTTTCAAAGTTTCTTTTTCTAAAATCCGTGCCAAAAATAACAGATAAATCGGAAATATAAAAACCTTGAAAAATTAAAAAAGCCCAGCTTAATATTGGGCTTAAATAAATATCAAAATAGTCTGTATTTTTAGTCTTAAAGATTCAGAACCATTATTACGGTAGATTCCAATTTTTTTCATTATAATAACGCATTAGGTGATTGATGGCTTCTTGTAAGTCTTCACGTAATTGATGATTCATTTCATGTATATGAATGCGTTTATGTTCATTCATTTTTTGTAACAAGTATTTTGAAAAAAGTTGCTCCATATTATTTTCCCCCAATTTATCGTTAAATCCTATGGTTATACTGTCTGTGTGTTTGATTACATAACCGAACAATATATCTTCAGACCGTTCCGGATTTATTGACCGAACTTCATAGTACTCAGGATTATCCATTGTTTCAGTGCAGGGAGGAACTGTAGATTTTAATAATTGCCGTGCTGTGCTGAATGCGTCATTTACAACTTCCATAATTATCGATTTTTATTTCATATTTATTATAATACAGTCCAACACGCTTTTTGTTCAATAATTACTCATTTTATAATCCCGAGCATATTTTATATCTTTGCAGGGCTACTAATTTTAATGAATTTTTCAAGTGATATATCCACATAATTTTGAGCAAAAAATAGGATTCGACAAGATCCGCCAACATATAGAAAATAAATGCTTAAGTACGCTCGGTATAGATCGTGCAAAAAAAATGGTATTTATAAGTGATTATGATACTATTGCCAGAAAACTTCACGAAACTGAAGAGTTTGTTCATATTCTCCAAGAAGAAGACGAATTTCCTGCAAATTATTTTTTTGATGTACGTCCGGCACTTAAAAGAATACGGGTGGAAGGAACTTTTTTGGATGAATCTGAGTTATTCGATTTACGTCGATCACTTGAGACTATAAAGGGGATTGTTTATTTCTTTCTGAACAAAGAGACTGAAGAAAATACACCTTATCCATATCTTCAGAAATTGGCGGGAGATGTAACGGTTTTCCCGCAAATTATCATAAAAACCGATCAGATATTGGATAAATTCGGACATATAAAAGATAATGCTTCCCCTGACCTACAACGTATTCGTCGTGAGATAACGGCAACTTTATCCGGAATATCTAAAAGTCTTAATTCTATTTTGAGGATCGCTCAAAGCGAAGGTGTAGTTGATAAAGATGTAACACCAACAATGAGGGACGGACGACTGGTTATTCCTGTTATTCCTGCCTATAAAAGAAAGATTAAGGGTATTGTCCATGATGAATCAGCAAGCGGAAAGACAGTATTTATAGAGCCAGCAGAAGTGGTTGAGGCAAATAATCGCATTCGTGAGCTTGAAAGTGATGAACGGAGAGAAATTATTCGCATTTTAACCTCCTTTGCCAATGAATTACGTCCGTACACTGAAGAGATATTCCATTCTTACGAATTTCTTGCTGATATTGATTTTATTCGGGCGAAGGCATTATTTTCAATTCAAATCAACGGATTATTGCCTACATTTGAAGATTGTCAGCAGATAGATTGGTATCATGCTATACATCCTTTATTATTTTTGTCACTTCAAAAGCAACAAAAGCAAGTCGTTCCATTAGATATAACTTTAGATCATAAAAACAAAATTCTCTTGATCTCAGGACCTAATGCTGGAGGAAAGTCAGTCTGTTTAAAAACTGTGGGATTACTGCAGTATATGTTACAATGCGGACTTCTGATTCCGGTTTATGAAAATTCACGAACAGGAATCTTTGATAGTATATTTATTGATATTGGAGATGAACAGTCGATAGAGAATGATTTAAGTACTTATAGTTCTCATTTGACAAATATGAAATTTTTTGTCCGAAATTGTGATGACCGTACAATATTGTTGATTGATGAATTTGGGGGCGGTACAGAACCTCAAATCGGAGGAGCAATAGCAGAAGCCTTATTAGATCGATTCAATAAGAAAAATTCATTCGGTGTTATTACAACTCATTATCAGAACTTGAAGCATTTTGCTGAAGATACTCCAGGTATAATAAATGGAGCTATGCTTTATGATCGGCATTTAATGCAACCACTATTTAAGTTGTCAATAGGAAATCCCGGAAGTTCTTTTGCTGTAGAAATTGCTCGGAAAATCGGATTGCCGGAAGATGTAATTGCTGATGCATCCTCTAAAGTCGGTTCTGATTATATTAATATGGATAAGTATTTGCAAGATATAGTTCGAGATAAACGGTACTGGGAAAATAAAAGACAAAACGTTCGGTTACAAGAGAAGCGCTTAGAAGAAATTACATCTCATTATGAGAATGATATAAAGGCTATAGAAAAGCAAAGAAAAGAGATATTAGCCGAGGCAAGAAAAAATGCAGAGAATATTTTATCCGAAGCAAATGCACGTATTGAAAACACAATACGTTCTATCAAAGAAGCTCAGGCTGAAAAGGAAAAAACAAAAAAGATTCGGAAAGATCTGGAAAAATTCAAAGAATCTATAACGACAGAGGCGATAATAGATGATAAAATCAGTCGGAAAATACAGAAAATAAAAGAAAGAGAAAAGCATAAAAGAAATAAAATATTTACTAATAGTGAGAATATTGCATTCGATTCCAATGTGATAGCAGTCGGAGATGCGGTCAAAGTAAAAGGTCAAGCTTCTATTGGTGAGGTAATGGAGATTCAAGGAAAAAATGTAGTGATCGCATTCGGAATGTTGAAATCGACTGTTAAAATCGATCAACTCGAAAAAATAAGTAAAAATCAGATAAAGAGGGAGAAAAATATAAAAGCGACATTTGTCAGTGAACAGACCGCAGATGATATGCGGGAGAAAAAATTAAATTTTAAGCAAGATATAGATATTCGAGGATTGCGCGGTGATGAAGCGATACAAGCGGTTACCTATTTTATCGATGATGCCATTCTTGTCGGATGTTCTAAAGTCAGGATTTTGCATGGTACAGGTACAGGAATATTACGCCAACTTGTACGTCAATATCTTAGAACTGTTCCGGGTGTGAAACATTTTCAAGACGAACATGTACAATTCGGCGGTGCAGGAATAACAGTTGTCGATCTGGAATAAATCCAGATGACAACCGGTTTATTAGGGCATTTAATAAATGCCTTCGTCTTTCACAAAAACATATAATGTAGATCTGGATACTCCATATTTTTCAGCTATTTTCCTGACAGATACCCCTTGAGCTCTCAGATCGACAATTTCATCCCGTTTGTGTTTCAATAATTTCATCTTGGGAGAGCATCCTTGTCTGCGTCCTAACACAACACCTTCTGATTTCCGTAACGCTAAAGCTTCTCTCGTTCGAGCAGAAATCAAATTATGCTCTATTTCTGCAACAAGGCCAAATGCAAAACCCAACACTTTGCTATTGATATTGTTATCAAAAGCATAACCATCTTTTACACTATAAACAACAACTTCTTTGCGAATACATTGGTTTAAGATAGACATGATCTCCAGCAGAGTCCGGCTTAGCCGGGATAACTCTGTGACGATCAGAATATCTCCTTTGGTTAATCGTCTTAATAAGGTCCCTAATTTTCGATCACTACCCTTTTTTTTCCCACTGGCGACCTCTGTGTACCATTTGTCTACCGACAAATTCTTTTTTATGGCGTATTTCTTAATTTCTTCGCATTGATTTTTCAGATGTTGTTTTCCGGTACTAACTCGTAAATATGCCACTACCATTTTTCTATACTTTTCACTATACGCACTTTAAAATAAGCTATAAACATGTGTGATTTAGAGATAATATGTTCTATCTGTAGAATAAAGACCGACAATTTGTCGGTCACATTTTACAAAAATAGTATTTATTTGATGAAAACATAAGAAAGTGCTTAATATTATAAGATTTTTCACACATGAATACTTTTTGCCAGAATAAAAACTTTCTGTATGTTTGTATAAACAAGAGAAATAAAATCTGATTTATGCGCAAGTTCACACCATTTAGAATAGCTTGTATTGTTTTATTATGGATATACCTTTGCTATTTATTAATCAAGGGATACGGAGAAGTCAATTTACGAGTTTTTTTAGTCATTATCGCTTCAGGAATCATTATTTTTGTTCCTATATATAAACGCAATCGGAAATAATTGCAAAGACAGGACATAAGAATCCCTAAGAAATATTATCGTTTCATCTAATAAAAAGCTACATTTGCAACTGCAAAAGTTTATTTAAATATGGCGATCATAAAAGAGCAATTACTCTCGACAATATATAATCCGGATGATTTACGGAAACTTTCTCCTGAGCAACTACCGCAGATCTGTACAGAATTAAGACAATTTCTTATAGACGAACTATCTTGTAATCCGGGACATTTCGCTTCGAGTTTAGGCACTGTAGAACTTACCGTTGCATTGCATTATGTATTTAAGACTCCTTATGATCGAATTGTGTGGGATGTCGGTCATCAGGCATATAGCCATAAGATTCTTACCGAACGTAGAGACAAGTTTTTTACCAATAGAAAGTTTAAGGGACTAAGCGGATTCCCTTCTCCTTTTGAAAGCAAGTATGATACTTTTACGGCCGGACATGCGTCCAATTCAATATCAGCAGCTTTAGGAATGTCTGTTGCGGCTAATTTAAAAGGTGAAAATGATAGAAAAGTCATTGCTGTTATCGGAGATGCAGCAATATCCGGAGGATTAGCTTTTGAAGGATTGAATAATGCATCTATTAATCCGAATAATTTATTGATTATATTGAACGATAATGATATGGCAATAGATCATAACGTTGGTGCATTAAATCAATATTTGGTAAATATAACAACTTCCCCAAGTTATAATAAGCTACGGTATGATATATATCGCACATTGGTGAGACTCAAACTTATTTCGGCAGAACATCGGGGCGCGATTTTACGTTTCAATAACAGTATCAAGGCTTTGATCAGTAAACACCAAAATATTTTTGAAGGGTTGAATATCCGTTATTTCGGACCGATTGATGGGCACGATGTAAATTATATCATTCGTGTACTGAATGATATAAAAGAAATGTCAGGACCTAAACTATTGCATCTGAAAACCATTAAAGGGAAAGGATATGCTCCTGCAGAAAAAGCTGCGACGGTATGGCACGCTCCGGGCAAATTTAATAAAATAACGGGTGAAAGATTTATTGTTAAAGATAATAATCTGCCTCCTCTCTTTCAAGAAGTCTTCGGACGTACATTGGTAGAATTAGCAAGAGAGAATAAAAAAATTGTCGGTATTACTCCTGCTATGCCTACAGGGTGTTCAATGACCTATATGATGTCAGAATTTCCTGATCGCACTTTTGATGTGGGTATAGCTGAAGAACATGCTGTTACTTTCTCCGGAGGATTGGCTAAGGAAGGTTTGATCCCTTTTTGTAACATCTATTCTACTTTTATGCAACGTGCTTTTGACGAAATAATACATGATGTTGCTATCCAAAATCTTCATGTAGTTTTTTGTCTTGACAGAGCCGGACTTGTAGGTGAAGATGGTGTGACACATCACGGAGCTTTTGATTTGTCTTATTTAAGATGTATTCCTAATATGACTATTGCATCTCCTATGAATGAGCATTACCTTAGACATTTAATGTACACGGCTCAGGCTAAAGAAACAGGAGTTTTTGCTATCCGTTATCCTCGAGGGCGGGGATCTCTCGTAAATTGGCACTGTACACCAATGATACTGGAAATAGGGAAAGGCCGGAAACTTTCTGATGGAGAGGACATTGCTCTCATCAGTATAGGTCCTATAGGAGTATCGGCGCAGAAGGCTATAATAAGGGCAAGACAACAGGGTGTTTCTGTAGCCCATTACGACATGATATTTTTAAAACCGATAGATGAAGAATTATTACATGAGATCGGAAAGAAATATTCACGGATTGTTACAGTAGAAGATGGAAGTATAAAAGGCGGACTGGGTATGGCTGTTATTGAATTTATGGCTGATAACGGGTATGTTCCCAGAATAAAACGAATAGGTATTCCCGATCAGTTTATTGAGCATGGAACTATTCCTGAACTCTATAAATTATGCGGTATGGATGAAGATAATATCGTTTCTCTTTTGACATCTGTATGGTAAGAAATCAAGAATCGTAAAATTAAAATATACTTTTAAAGACTTAATATCCTCTATGAAAATAATAATTGCGGGTGCAGGTGAGGTCGGTACTCATTTAGCAAAGTTGCTTTCTAAGGAAGAACAAGATATCATTTTGATTGATGCAGATATAGAAAAACTACAATGGATCGATTCTAATTATAATTTGATGACTGTTGCCGGGTCTCCGACTTCATTCAAGGTTTTAAAAAAAGCCGGAGTCAATAAAGCAGATTTATTCATTGCCGTTATGCCATTCGAATCTCGAAATATTACGGCATGCACATTGGCAACTAAATTAGGAGCAAAAAAAACGGTTGCCCGTATTGATAATTACGAATACCTGTTACCTGAAAACAGAGCTTTTTTTCGGGAGTTAGGAGTCGACGAACTCATATATCCCGAAATGTTGGCAGCAGAGGAAATTGTTACGGCATTGAAAAGAACTTGGGTAAGAAATTGGTTTGAATTATGCAAAGGGGAACTTATTTTGATAGGTGTTAAATTACGGGAAAAAGCACAAATACTCAATCACAAATTATGTGATCTTACCCGACAGAACAATTACTACCATATCGCTGCCATAAAAAGGAATGAAGAAACTATTATTCCACGAGGTAATGATGAGTTGCAACTTAATGACATTGTTTATTTTACTACAACTCCAGATCATATTCAAGATATTCGTGAACTGACAGGAAAAACTGAAGTAGATGTACGAAAAGTAATGATTATGGGGGGCAGCCGTATAGCAATACGGCTTATCCATATTGCTCCAGAATATATAAAAATGAAACTAATTGAATGTGACCGGGAAAAAAGTTTCAAGTTAGTAGAAAAAATGCATGATACCGTTATTATTCATGGAGATGCAAGGGACATCGATTTGTTGAAAGAAGAAGGCATAAGAGATACCGATGCTTTTATTGCTCTTACAGACAGCTCCGAAACAAATATTTTGGCTTGTTTAACAGCTAAAAGACTGGGCGTAGCAAAAACCATAGCAGAAGTAGAAAACATTCCGTTTATTTCTACCGCAGAAGGATTAAATATCGGTTCGATTATAAATAAAAAATTGATTGCTGCCAGTAGGATTTTTCAGCTATTACTTGATTCGGATTCCTCGAATGTGAAATGTTTGGCTTTAGCTGATGCCGAAGTCGCCGAATTAGTTGCAAAAGAAGGGTCAAAAATAACAAAAGCACCAGTCAAAGACCTTACGTTACCTAAAGATCTCACATTGGGAGGATTAATCAGGGATGGAAAGGGTATTATTGTGAATGGGAATACGCAAATTCAGGCAAATGATCATGTTGTCGTATTTTGCCTGGATACAGCTATCCGTAAAATAGAAAAGCTTTTCAATTAATAGTTTTAATATGTCAGAAATAAATTTTCGAATAGTAGCACGAGTAATAGGCATATTATTATGTTTTGAAGCACTTTTTATGCTATTGCCGTTAAGCGTTGCAATATATTATAATGAAAGTGATATATATGCATTCTTACTGACTATCGGCATCACGGCGGTTGTCGGACTATGCTCTACATTTATTTTTAAAAGACATAGCAAGCAAATGGGTAAAAGAGAGGGGTTCTTAATTGTTTCTACTTCTTGGGTTTTCTTTTCTTTATTTGGAATGTTACCGTTTCTTATTCATGGAGATATTGATAATATTACGGATGCTTTTTTTGAAACTATGTCCGGATGTACGACTACCGGTGCCACGATACTGGATGATATAGAAAGTTTACCGCATGGGATTTTGTTTTGGAGAAGCTTAATGCAATGGCTCGGAGGTATGGGTATTATATTATTTACATTAGCTGTTCTTCCTATGTTAAATTCTGGAGGAGGAATTCAACTATTTAATGCAGAAGTTCCGGGTATAACTCATGATAAACTTAGACCGAGAATCAGCGAAACGGCAAAACGTTTGTGGATAGTATATTTAAGTATTACGGTTTTATTGATCGTTTTGCTGGTATTAGGGCCAATGAATTTCTTTGATGCGGTATGTCATGCCTTGACAACTACTGCAACCGGTGGATATTCGACAAAACAGAATAGTATCGCCTATTGGGATTCTGCATATATCGAATATGTCATTATCATATTCATGTTGATCTCAGGAATAAATTTTTCGTTAGTTTATCACGCTGCTCTGGGTGATTATAAAAAGTTATTGCAAGATGAAGAAACCAAATGGTTTTTATTTGTTGTTTTATTAGCCACAGCTGCTATTGCTGCAGGATTATTTATTAGCGGACAAATATACGGGAACGCCGAAAAAACAATTCGTACAGCACTTTTTCAGGTATCGACATGTATTACGACTACGGGATTTGCTACAGCCGATTTTGCTAAGTGGGGACCGTTTTTTAATGTCGTTATATTTTGTATTATGTTTTTTGGAGCTTGTGCTGGATCTACAAGTGGTGGAGCTAAAACTATACGAATGGTCGTTGTGCTGAAAAATACGGCAAATGAATTTTATCGACACCTCCATCCTAACGCAGTTGTTCCTGTTCGAATCAACCGGCGAGTTATATCTTATGATCTTGTGTCTAAAATATTGGCATTTCTTTTCGTGTATGTGCTGATTATGGCAATAAGCGCCCTTATATTATCGTCTTTAGGACTGACATTTGAAGAATCTTTTGGATGTACACTTTCTTGTCTTAGTAATGTCGGTCCTGGATTCGGACGAATGAGTTCAGACTTTTCTTTTGAAATCATCCCTACGTTTGGGAAATGGGTACTGTCTTTTGATATGTTGATCGGACGATTAGAATTATTTACGGTATTGATTCTTTTCAGTCCGTATTTTTGGAAAAAATCATAAACGCTAACGAGGAAATATAATTAAAACTTTTTCGTATTTTTGTCTGAGATAAATACACGTTGATAAAAAGCATGATTAAGAAAAAAACAGAAAAAGTATCTTCTAACAAGGAAGATTCTATTTCAAAAAAAATATCGGTCTTCCTAAAAAGTGAAAGGACTCATTTTGTGATAGGTATTCTCTGTGTAATGTTCGGGGTATATCTGTTTATTGCCTTTCTTTCATTTTTCTATACCGGAAATGCCGATCAAAGTAAATTAGAGAATTTACCATTAAACGAATTGAGCAGTATAAAGAATGAGATACGTAATTGGACAGGAGCTTTTGGTGCATATTTATCAGACTTGCTTATTAACCAATGGGTCGGAATATCCGCATTCTTTATTTCTTTTTTTATTGCTAAAGTCGGCTTAAAGCTGATGAAAGTGAAAGATTTTTCAATTACAAAATCATTAGTTTATACTTGTTCTCTTATTATCTTAGGCTCTTTGATTTGCGGGTTCTTTTTTATTGATAACTATAAAGACTCATATCTTTTTTTAGGGGGCTATCATGGTTATTACATGACACTGTTATTACAGGCAAATATCGGATGGACAGGAACTTTATTATTCATTCTTACAGGTATATTGATATTTTTGGTCGCAATAAGTGCCAAAACCGTACCATTTTTACGTAAAATATTTTTGTTAGATATTAAACGAAAAAAGAATATTGAAGTTTCAGAATCAGAGGATAATAAAATCTATCAAACATCTCTTGAGAATAAAGATTTAGTAAATAAACCGATTCCAATTTCTGAAGTATTAAACTCTGATATTGAAGATGAAACTGATATGGCCGAATCTGAAGGTTGTACCGACAAAACAGATCATCATGAAGAAAACTTTTTTGAGATTGTTCCAAAACAAGAAGAGACATTAGTTAAAGAAGATACAATCCAGGAAGATAGATCGGGAGAACCGGAGTTTGTAATAGAGGAAAATATTCAAGAGGAGGAAGAAACATCGAACAGTGAAGAATTAGGAGAATACGACCCTACTTTAGACCTTTCACGTTATAAAGCCCCATCTTTCGATCTTTTAAATAAGTATGAAGGAAGTGATCGTCAGATCGATATGGATGAACAAAACGCGAATAAAAACCGAATTATCGAAACCCTTGAAAATTATGGAATTCGCATTAGTTCGATTAAAGCGACAGTCGGTCCGACTATTACACTTTATGAAATTGTTCCAGAGCCGGGTGTCCGGATTTCAAAAATACGAAATTTGGAAGATGATATAGCTTTAAGCCTGGCAGCTTTAGGTATTCGAATTATCGCTCCTATTCCGGGAAAAGGAACTATTGGTATTGAAGTGCCCAATAAGGATCCTCAAATAGTTTCGATGTATTCTGTTATTGCCTCTAAAAAATTTCAAGAATGTAGATTTGATCTTCCTGTAGCTTTAGGAAAGACCATTACCAATGAGATTTTTATGGTAGATCTTGCCAAAATGCCTCATATTCTTGTTGCTGGTGCTACGGGACAGGGTAAATCTGTGGGGTTAAATGCTATTATTACATCCTTGCTATACAAAAAACATCCTGCACAACTAAAGTTTGTATTGATAGATCCTAAAAAAGTAGAATTCAATATCTATGCAAACATAGAAAGACATTTTTTGGCAAAATTACCAGATGGTGACGAGGCTATTATCACGGATGTGACAAAGGTCGTTCAAACATTGAATTCTATTACAAAAGAAATGGATGACCGATACGATCTATTGAAAAAGGCCCATACCCGTAACATAAAAGAGTATAACTCTAAATTTATAGCACGGAGATTAAACCCCAATAACGGACATCGGTATATGCCTTATATTGTAGTAATTGTTGATGAGTTTGGGGATTTGATAATGACAGCGGGAAAAGAGGTTGAACTCCCGATCGCCCGTATAGCACAATTGGCACGAGCCGTCGGTATTCACATGATTATTGCGACTCAGCGCCCTTCAACTAATATTATTACGGGAGTGATTAAAGCAAATTTCCCGGCTCGTATAGCATTTAAAGTTTCTTCTATGATTGATTCGAGAACGATTCTCGATTGTCCCGGGGCAAACCAGTTAATCGGGCGTGGAGACTTATTGTTTTCACAAGGCAGTGATCTGATTCGTGTACAATCTGCATTTGTCGATACTCCGGAAGTAGAAAAAATTTGTGAATATATAGGAGATCAAGAATCATATCCCACAGCTTATTTGTTACCTGAATATGTGGGGGAAAATGGAGAATCCGGATTAACAGATGTCAATTTGAAAGACCGAGATCCTATGTTTGAAGAAGCTGCCCGACTTATCGTGGCTAATCAACAAGGATCAACATCGCTAATTCAAAGAAAATTCTCTATTGGATATAATCGTGCAGGACGTATTATGGATCAGTTAGAGGCTGCGGGAATCGTTGGTCCGTTTGAAGGTAGTAAGGCTCGGCAAGTTCTGGTTATAGACGATATTCACTTAGAACAAATATTTGAATCTTTAAAATAAATAAAGATAATATGAAAAGATTACTTCTTCTTTTTATTTGTTTGACAATCTACAATGCCTCTTTTGCTCAAAATAAAGCTGGTACATTATTGGATAAAGTTATCGCTCAATACAAAAGTTCTAAAGGTATATCGATAAATTTTCATGTTGAAAATAAAGACCAGAATCAAAGAACAATAGATAAAACAAGCGGGGAAATGAAACTCATGAATAATAAATTTAAAATCATTACTCCGGAAATAATAACTTGGTTCGATGGTAAAAATCAGTGGTCATATGTAAAATCGACGCAAGAAGTGAATCTTAGCAATCCTGATGAATCAGAATTACAAAGTATAAATCCGTATCAGATATTGTCAAATTATAAAAAAGAATTCAAGTATAGTTATAAAGGTAAACAATCGGGAAATGATATTATCGAGCTATCTCCTATCGGAACAGAATCTGATATAAAAAAAATAAGTTTATCAATTCAAGCTGATAAGTTTTACCCTACCGAAATAATAATTTATAATAAGAATAAAACAATTACATCTGTTATTTTGTCTAAGTATCAGACAGGAATGAACTATCAAAACTCGCTCTTTGTTTTTGATAAGAAAAAATATCCCCAAGCCGAGCTGATAGACTTGAGATAAAGATCAAATCAATCAAATAATTAAATATGGAAACAAACGAAAGAGTACGTTGCCTCATTATTGGATCTGGCCCAGCCGGATATACGGCAGCCGTTTATGCCGGAAGGGCAAATCTTGCCCCGGTACTTTATGAAGGAATACAACCCGGAGGACAATTGACAACCACAACTGATATAGAAAATTTTCCGGGATACCCCGAAGGTATCTCAGGAACGGAGATGATGGAAGATTTGAAAAAACAAGCATCCCGTTTTGGCGCGGATATTCGGTACGGAACTGTTACAGCCGTTGATTTCAACAAAACTCCATATCAATTGACTATAGATGGTTCAAATAAAATAGAAGCTGATACCATTATCATTGCAACCGGAGCTTCTGCAAAATATTTAGGACTTCCGGATGAGACAAAATATGCGGGTTTAGGAGTATCGGCTTGTGCTACATGTGATGGTTTTTTTTACCGTAAAAAGGTTGTCGCTGTCGTTGGAGGAGGCGATACCGCATGTGAAGAAGCTGTATATTTGGCACATTTGGCCAATAAAGTATATTTAATTGTCCGGAAAGATTATCTGAGAGCATCTAAGATTATGCAAAAACGGGTAATGGACACTCCCAATATAGATGTCCTTTTCGAGACTCAAACAATCGGATTATTCGGTGAAAATAGTTTAGAAGGAGCGCATCTTGTCAAAGCAAAAGACACAGACAGAGAAGAATATATGGATATTGCTATAGACGGATTTTTCTTAGCAATAGGACACAAACCAAATACCGACATATTTCTTCCGGCACTTCACGTAGATGAAAATGGATACATAAAAACTATAGAAAATACAACTGCAACGAATATTCCAGGAGTATTTGCAGCCGGAGATGTGGCTGATCCTCGTTACAGGCAAGCTGTTACAGCCGCAGCTTCTGGTTGTAAGGCTGCAATCGATGCTGAAAAATATCTAATAGAGAACGAATTATAATATTTCTACAAAATAGAGGAAAAGATTACAGATATACAGAAAATGTAATCTTTTCCTTTTTTTCTTTTGAAATTTTACTCGCATCAAAGTTGTCAAAACAAACTATTTTTTTGCCATTTTTTTCAGATTTAAAGACACCTTTTTATTTTTTTTATTTACATTTGTGCTATACAACAGTGTTATTCAGCAAATATGGTCAAAAAAAACACAATAGAGTCGATTATCCGTGAAGATATGGCCGATATGTGGGCATTGCTTAATCCGGATGAAAAACGTATTATAACCGATAACTTTCATATTCAGACATTTAAAAAAAACGAGATGATTTATAGTGAGGGTGAAAAAGCTACTCAGTTGATGTGTCTCATTAAAGGAAAGGTGAAAATATTCAAAGAAGGTGTCGGAGGCAGAAGTCAGATAATTCGTTTGATACGTCCTGTTCAATATTTTGGATATAGGGCCTATTTTGCCGGAGAAAATTACGTGACTGCTGCATCAGCATTCGAAACAGCAACAATCGGTTTTTTACCGATGAATATCATTGAAACTCAGATTAGAAAAAATAATCAATTAGCTTATTTCTTCATAAAGGAATTGGCAATGGATTTAGGCATATCAGACACGAGAACCGTAAATTTGACACAAAAGCATATTCGGGGAAGATTGGCGGAATCTTTACTTATGTTGAAAGATAACTACGGACTTGAAGAGGACGGAGCAACGCTTAGTATTTACATGGCAAGAGAAGACTTAGCAAATTTATCCAATATGACGACCTCTAATGCAATAAGAACTTTGTCTTGTTTTTCCAATGAAAAAATCATCATAGTGGATGGGCGGAAAATAAAGATCATAGATGAAGCAAAATTGCGTAAGATAAGCAGATTCGGATAAAATTCAGTACATTTCATTTTTAGAGAGATAAAAAAATCGGAATATTTTTGTAGGGATATTCAGTAAATGTCCCTAAAAAATAAGATGGCATATGAAGATGATAGCG
>NZ_CEVCIF010000036.1:0-35876 GCF_982245605.1 Coprobacter fastidiosus
TTTCTATAACTGCCTGCAAATAACTCAATTATACACAAAAACTTTTTTGAATAAACACCTTCTTTTAAAACGGTAGATCATCTTCTGTCGGTTCTGGCTCAAACGGAGGAGGAGGAATCGCACCTTCCATCGGTGCGGATACGGCAACTTTATCGATTTTCCAAGCACTGACATTTGTGTACCATCGTCCGTTATACTCCCGACTTTCAATATCACAACTAACTACAACTTCTTCACCGACCGCCATCGGAAACTGATCTACCCGATCTCCAAAAAGCTGAAAACAAACTTTTCGAGGATATTGGTCTCCAGTCTCCAGTATATATTCCTGTTTTTTCCATTCTCTACCACTTGCCTGACTTACTCCGCTTTGCAAAGGCAAAATCTGAACGATGTGTCCTCTTATCTCCATATTATTGTACTAAATTTATATCATAAGGCAACAAAGATAATCATTTAGCCGTTAATATAAACGAAGAAATATAAGAATAAATCAAAACCTTATATAGTAAAAATGATAATTTGCCCCCCTTTTTTACAAAAAATAAATATAAATCACAAGTATAAAGCAGGAAGTTAGGGAATTCGATTTATATTTGCACCTTATTAAATTAGTTAGCAATATTAAAGATTAAATGGAAGACCAAAAAATTTTATTACAAAAAATAGTAGAAGGAATTCAAGAAAAAAAAGGAAAGAAAATCATAACAGCAGATCTTTCTGCCATAGATTCAGCTTCGGCAGAATATTTTATCATTTGCGAAGGTGGATCAACAATGCAGGTTTCTGCTATTGCAGACAACATTCGTGAATATACTCAACAAGAAACAGGAATTAAACCGTTCGGATATGATGGATATCAAAATTCACAATGGATCGTTTTGGATTACGGAAATATTTATGTCCACGTTTTTCTTCCTGAATATCGGGAATATTATAAATTAGAACAATTATGGAGTGATGCCAAATTGACAGCACTGCCTGATGTGGAATAGTTATTGTTGTTTTTATAAAACAATATTCATTACTTATTATTACTGTATGGAGAATAAATCAAAACCTCAAGGTCCTAACAATAAAAAGCCTAAAATGATCCGATTCAATTTATATTGGATGTATTCATTAATTGCTTTTGTATTGATAGGCCTTTATTATATGAATGACGGTTCGAACTCAAAAGAAGTAACTTGGTCTGAGTTTGAAAAAATTGCCCGTGATAACGGAATAAAGCAAATTGTCGTTTACACGAATAAAGACTATTTAGAAGCCTATATCAAAGATAGTACAGCACAAAATGTTTTTAAGACTACAGCCGATAAGATAGGTAAAAATCCTAAAATATATACGAATATTCCATCGGCAGATGCTTTTGACAAAAATGTAGAGACATGGCGAAAAGAAAATGGTTTCAATGCTGCTGTCAAGTATGACAAAAGCAGTGATTTTTCGGATATGTTTTTCTCATTTTTGCCGATTATCTTATTATTTGCATTTTGGTTTTTCATGATGCGAAGAATGTCCGGTCAAAGCGGAGGAAGCGGAGGAGTATTCAATGTTGGGAAAGCGAAAGCACAACTTTTCGACAAAGAAGGTCCGGTGCAGGTATCTTTTAAAGATGTGGCAGGATTGTCTGAAGCTAAGCAAGAGGTCGAAGAAATTGTTGAATTTTTAAAGAATCCGGGACGTTATACTGATCTTGGAGGTAAAATTCCTAAAGGGGCTTTACTCGTAGGACCTCCGGGAACAGGAAAAACTTTACTTGCCAAAGCGGTAGCGGGAGAAGCTAATGTGCCGTTCTTTTCTCTCTCAGGATCAGATTTCGTCGAAATGTTCGTCGGAGTCGGTGCTTCTCGTGTAAGAGATTTGTTCCGTCAAGCCAAGGAGAAAGCTCCTTGTATTGTTTTCATTGACGAAATTGATGCTGTCGGGCGTGCTCGAGGGAAAAATCCGAATATGGGTTCGAATGACGAGAGAGAAAATACATTGAACCAGTTATTGACAGAAATGGACGGTTTCGGTTCTAATAGCGGAGTTATTATCTTGGCTGCAACAAACCGTGCTGATATTCTGGATAAAGCATTGTTGCGTGCCGGAAGATTTGACCGCCAAATATATGTGGAATTACCCGACCTAAACGATAGGAAAGAAATCTTCCGGGTTCATTTACGGAATGTGAAAATAGATGATTCGGTTGATGTCGATTTATTAGCTCGACAAACTCCCGGATTTTCCGGTGCAGATATTGCCAATGTCTGCAACGAAGCAGCTCTCATCGCCGCACGTAAAGGGAAAAACTCCGTTCAGAAACAAGATTTTATGGACGCTGTAGATCGTATTGTCGGAGGGCTTGAAAAACGGACAAAAATAACAACGGCAGAAGAAAAAAGGTCTATTGCAATCCACGAGGCCGGACACGCATCTCTAAGCTGGTTTTTACAATATGCCAACCCGCTGGTCAAAGTAACAATCGTACCTCGAGGTAAAGCTTTAGGTGCAGCATGGTATCTACCGGAAGAACGTCAGATCACGACAAAAGAACAGATGCTGGATGAGATGTGTGCAACATTAGGCGGACGAGCCGCGGAAGAGCTCTTTATCGGACGTATTTCTACCGGTGCTGCAAATGATTTGGAACGGGTGACCAAACAAGCCTATGCTATTGTCGCATATTTTGGAATGAGTGCAGAATTACCGAATCTTTCTTATTATGATTCTACCGGACAAGAGTATGGCTTTACCAAACCTTACAGTGAAGAAACCGCCCGTATGATAGACAAGGAAGTAAGTCGTATTGTGAATGAACAATATGAACGCGCTAAATCTATATTGTCAGAGAAAGCAGAAGGACACCAGCAACTTACACAGGTTTTACTTGAACGTGAAGTTATCTACACAGAAGATGTAGAAAGAATTTTCGGAAAGCGACAATGGACTTCTCGTTCGGATGAAATTTTAAATGAAAACGAAGCTAAGAAATCTCAATCAGAGCCTGACAAACCAAATAGTGAACAGACGGACGATGAGCTTTTGACGAAGAAAGAGCAAATGCCGCCTATAAATGAAACAAAAAACAATGCTGAAATTCCTGAAAAAGTATAATCAGTAGTAACTATTATAAGAGTTGCTGTATTTATTACAGCAACTCTATTTCTTTATATAAACACATAGAACGACAAAATAGACAAAATAAACAAAACATACTATGAACAAATTAGTAATCAACAATTTCGAAGAATTCGAACAATATGTAGGTAAAGAATTGGGAGTATCGGATTATATGCAAATCACCCAAGAACAAATCAACAAATTTGCAGATGCGACTTTCGATCATCAGTGGATACATGTAGATGTAGAAAAAGCTAAAGCGGAAAGTCCTTATAAATCAACTATTTCACATGGATATTTAAACTTATCGATACTGCCTTACCTTTGGAATCAAATTATAGAGGTAAACAATGTAAAGATGCTTGTAAATTACGGTATTGAGAAACTACGTTTCAATCAAGCTGTATTAGTCGGAAACGAGGTGCGATTAAGAGCAAAACTACTGTCTTTAGTCAATTTGAGAGGGGTAGCAAAAGCTGAAATAAAAGTGTCTTTGGAAATTAAAGATTGTAAAAAAACGGCATTAGATGCAACAGTAATTTTTCTATATCATTTTATGTAATCTTATATTGAAAAGTACTTTATATTACCTAAAACCTTAATTACGAATTTATTTATTAAAACTTATTTGTTTTGAAAAATCTAATTATCAGAGCTATTACAGGTATATTGTTTATCGGTATTATTATCGGTGCTATATTATACAGCAAATATACACTATTGGCATTGTTGCTTGTTATCACAACATTGACACTTACCGAGTTTTACAGGTTAATAGAGGGAAGCAATTCACCAAAGATCACTTTATTTGTCAATATATTGGGAGGAAACTATTTAACCCTATCACTTTATTTATATGCAAGCGATATATTGCCTGCTTTTTCTAAAGGAATTGTTTTTATTCCCTATTTGATCTACTTTCTTTGTTGTTTTATCATTCAACTATATATGAAAGATAAAGACCCGATAACTCGATGGTCTCATTCTTTTATGGGACAAGTTTACATTGCTCTTCCTATAGGATTATTGAGCTTTCTGGCTTTTGAACCTTCCTCAACTTTTTTATTTTATAATCCATGGCTGCTTTTATCATTTTTTGCTTTTATATGGATCAATGATACAGGAGCTTTTCTTGTCGGATCGGCAATCGGAAAAAAACGATTATTCGAACGCATTTCACCTAAAAAATCATGGGAAGGTTTTTGGGGCGGCATTGCATTCAATTTAGTATTAGCATACATCTTATCGACACAATTCAACGTTCTAAGTCAACTTGAATGGTATGGATTAGCCATAACCGTTTCGATATTCGCAACATTAGGAGATTTATGTGAATCTCTTTTAAAAAGGACTTTACAAATTAAAGATTCCGGCTCTATCTTACCGGGACACGGAGGAATGCTCGATCGGTTTGACAGTGTATTATTGGCAGCACCGGCAGCAGTAATCTATCTCTTTTTATGTCATCAATTCTATTAATTAAAAAGATAAACAAAAAAACGCAGGATAAATTTCCTGCGTTTTTTTGTTTATCGTATGCGAAATAGCTTAATAAGCTGATTCGCCAAAATTAACAGGACAGAAATAAAGGCCAAAAACGTAAACAAGTTCATCACAGAAAAAAGCTCTTTATAGTCACTGATTGCGGTGATCGATTTTCCGAACATAAAACAAAGTGACAGTCCGAATATTGCAGAAATAAACCACACCGTCATCTCAATAATTCGTATTTTCCGTCTGGTTTCTCCGGGTAATCGATTCATCACTCTACGAGAAAACCACACCTCTCTGCGTAAAGGTTGTGCATGCTCCTTAAAGAATGCTTTCAACTTATCATCATTCTCCATATTTATAATCCTCTTTATCTAAATATACATTCAATCTCTGACGAGCCCGAGAGAGATGAGATTTGACTGTTCCCGAAGGCATATTCATAATTTCCGAAACTTTATTCAAAGACAGATCTTCCAAATAAAACAGTTGTATTATAGCTCTTTCTTCCGGTTTAAGAATCTGCATCGCTCTGTATATATCTATATTACGAGTCAGTGTTTCAGAAGGAAGTTCATAATCCTGAACCGAAACATCCGGACTATACTCTTCCGAACATTTCCGACTCCGCATAAAATCATAAAAAACATTATAGGCTATTCTAAAAATCCATGTAGAGAACGATGACAGACCTTTAAATGAGCGCAAACTGGTATATGCCTTGATAAATGTCTCTTGCGCCAAATCATCACTCAACATAGCATCTCCTAAAGTTTGATTTAAAAAAAAGCGCTTTATCTGAGGATGATATTTATCAACCAAACGAGTATATGCCCTTCTGTCATCGTTCAAAAGACACTTCGCAATCAATAAAATATCTTCATTCTTGCTCATTTATATTCTGCTCTTCTTTAGACAGCTCTTCAATCCGGGATTTTTCTTCTATTCTATAAACCAATAATTGCCCCAAACCTATCAATATTGGTATTACAGAAAAAGCCCAAACATATTTATTCTCTGCAACAAGTCCGAAAAACAGGATACCGATACCTAAAGCTATTAGCGTAAGTGCTGTACTCAAGCGTTTCTTACTATATAACGGCTTTTTTGAGGAAGATTCTTCAAAAAAACTGTCAGGCAATTCTCTTCCGCATTCTATTGCTTTTTCGACAACGGCATATCGCTCTTTTTGCAATTTTAATTTATATCTCAATGCAAAAAATAAGATCAAAAATAAAACGATGGCCGGAACTCCGAATACAAAAACAATTGCAACTATCGGAAGAAGCACATCTTCCTTATCATCACTTACCGCCTGCATCATAAGCTCATGATTTTGTTTCATCTTCAATAATGCCAATTCAGTTTTTTCCTGACTGTTTATCGAATCGGGGACAGCAGGATTATTTTCTGCGACACATATTCCATTCGATAAAATCGAAATAAAAACCACCACAAATAACAAAATAGCCTTTTTCATCATCTTCATTTTTTAAGTTTATAAATCTATAAAAATTCTCCGGAAAACTTATTGATTAGACGTAACAAGAGATGCGTATGGTTGCAAGAAAACAAAAAAAATTAAAGATTCCACGAAATTTTCAGGAGTTATTTTAACCTCCCAAATAAAACAGTTAACTATCATTTAGTATTAGAATCGCCTTATACACGTAGAGTATGAGCATACGGTCAAACAACTAAATATTGAGAAATTTAATTTTTTATTTAGAGCTTATCTAAATTCTCCAATAAAAAGAAAAAACTCTCAAAACTGACCCGGACAAAATTCTGACAGGCTCTCAGATTTTCCGGAAGTACATTTTTATTTTTATCTGTTTACACAAAAACAGTTTACTTTAGCATTCCTAATTATAGGAATAAAACTAAAGTAAACTGACATATATCTGTGTAATCGATAATTTATATTTATAGAACTATATCTATAAAATCTATCTTATTCCATAAGCTTACGATAACGCACCCGACGAGGTTCTATATCCCCCAAACGTTTTTTCTTATTTTCTTCATATTCAGAATAAGAACCCTCAAAGTAAAACACCTGAGAATCTCCTTCAAAAGCCAAAATATGTGTACAAATACGGTCTAAGAACCAACGATCATGAGAAATAACCACTGCGCATCCGGCAAAATTCACAAGACCTTCTTCTAACGCCCGCAAAGTATTAACATCTATATCATTAGTAGGTTCGTCTAATAAAAGGACATTTCCTTCTTCTTTCAGAGCCATAGCTAAATGTAAGCGATTCCGTTCTCCTCCAGAAAGAACTCCGCACAGTTTTTCTTGATCTGCTCCGGTAAAATTAAATCTTGAAAGATAAGCTCTGGCATTTACATCCTTATTTCCCATACGAATCAGATCTTGTCCTCCCGAAATAACCTGATATACGCTCTTCTGGGGATCTATATCCTTGTGAGTTTGATCTACATAAGCGATTTTTACCGTTTCTCCGACATCAAACTCGCCTTTATCGACACTCTCCTGTCCCATTATCAACTTAAAAAGAGTCGTTTTACCAGCCCCATTCGGACCTATCACTCCGACAATACCATTCGGAGGCAATACAAAATTAAGATCATCGAAAAGCAGTTTATCCCCATAGGCTTTTGCAACCCCCTTCGCCTCAATCACTTTATTTCCCAAACGAGGTCCGTTCGGAATGAAAATCTCCAGTTTTTCTTCCCTCTCTTTTTGATCCTCATTCAATAGTTTATCATACGAATTCAAACGAGCCTTTCCTTTCGCATGCCGTGCAGAAGGAGCCATGCGAACCCATTCCAACTCCCGTTCAAGAGTCTTGCGGCGCTTACTCGCTTGTTTCTCTTCTTGTTCCATCCGTTTTGTTTTTTGCTCAAGCCATGAAGAATAGTTTCCTTTCCAAGGAATACCTTCACCCCTGTCAAGCTCCAATATCCATCCGGCTACATGATCAAGGAAATAACGGTCGTGCGTAATGGCAATAACCGTTCCGGCATATTGCTGCAAATGCTGTTCAAGCCAATCTATCGATTCGGCATCCAAATGGTTGGTAGGTTCGTCCAGCAAAAGAATATCCGGCTGTTGCAACAACAAACGGCATAAAGCGACACGTCGCCGTTCTCCTCCTGAAAGATACTTTACCAACTGATCTTCCGGAGGACACCGCAAAGCATCCATAGCTCGTTCGAGCTTATTATCAAGGTTCCAGGCGTCCGTAGCATCGATTTTGTCCTGTAACTCAGCCTGACGATTCATCAAAGCATCCATCTTATCCGGATCTTCTAAAATCTCAGGGTCACCAAATTTTAAATTTACAGTTTCATACTCAGCCAATAAGTCCAAAATCGGTTGTACTCCTTCCTGCACAATTTCCTTGACCGTTTTTTCAGGATCGAGTTTCGGTTCTTGTTCCAAGTAACCGACAGTATAACCGGGAGAAAAAACAACATCTCCCTGATAAGATTTTTCAATACCGGCTATTATCTTCAACAACGTAGATTTACCAGAACCGTTAAGACCTATAATCCCGATCTTCGCTCCATAAAAAAACGATAAATAGATATTCTTCAAAACTTGTTTCTGCGGTGGAAAAGTTTTACTGACTCCCACCATCGAAAAAATAATTTTTTTGTCGTCTGCCATTATATTATATATTTATAATTCGTCTTTAAGAGCCTCTCTAAATTTTCCAACAAAAAAATATTATCAGGTCATTTCTGTGTTTTCTTCCGCTCTTTTTTCCCGTTTTCCCTCGTCAGATAGCTTATCCTCCTCATAGAAACAGAAAAATATCCTCAAAAGAAACTCTCAAACCTGACCTGAGCAAAATTGAGACAGGCTCTAAGAAATACAAATATAACGAATAAATCAAGTTTTCCAAAGAAGCCGAGTACGTCTCAAAATAGAGAAAGCGTCACGGAAGTATCCGCAACGCTTTCTTTTCTATACTTGGTAACAATACCTATTCGGTTTTTATTGTCAACATCAAGGCCCCCTTCACCAAATGTTCTCCTGGAGTAGCATTCAATTCTGTTACAACTCCTGCAACCGGAGACAATATGCGATTTTGCATTTTCATCGACTCTTGAACGAGTAACAAATCTCCGACTTTCACCGACTGTCCTACTTCTACCGCATACGAAACGATCGTTCCCGGAAGAATGGAGCGGATCTCGCCAGGTACAGGTTTCACCCACAACGGACGATTGATAAATTTCTTTGTCAATGTCGTTTTATATTTACGGGCTGTAACTGCAAAATCTACTAATTTCACTTTTTCATTTTCCATCTTCAATCTCGATTTATGGATTAGAACGGAGGAATTCCATGTTTCTTCGACGGACGGGATTCTTCTTTACTTCTTGCCAAAACCAAAGCATGCTTCAAGCTGACACGAGTTTCTCTCGGTTCGATTACAGCATCGATATATCCCTTAGCCGCAGCAACATACGGATTAGCAAATTTCTCGATATATTCTTTTACTTTTTCCTGACGCATTGCGTTCTGGTCTTCAGCCTCCATAATTTCTTTTCTGAAAATAATATTGGCTGCACCTTCCGGTCCCATCACTGCAATTTCTGCACTCGGCCAAGCAAATACGAAGTCTGCTCCTAAATGCCGCGAGTTCATTGCAATATATCCGCCTCCGTACGCTTTACGCAGGATAATAGTGATTTTAGGTACTGTCGCTTCGGAATATGCGTAGAGAACTTTCGCGCCGTGACGAATAACGCCGGCATGCTCCTGATCTACTCCAGGCAAATAACCCGGCATATCCTCGAATGTAACAATAGGAATATTAAAGGCATCGCAATAGCGGATAAAACGGGCAGCCTTATCAGAGCTGTCACAGTCAAGCACTCCGGCCATTACCATAGGCTGATTAGCTACGAATCCGATTGTATCGCCATGAATACGACCAAATCCGATTACGATATTTGCTGCCCAAAGCTGTTGTATTTCAAAGAAATCAGAATCATCTACGACACATTTTATAATATCACGTACGTCGTACGGTTGTTTCGGATCGGCCGGAATGATATCATTGATCGATTTGTCAAAAATCGGTTCTTTAGGTTCCCATGCACGGGCACGTTGCTTATTGTTCCAAGGAATAAACGTCACCAATTTCTTGATTTGTTCAAAACACTCTTGTTCACTTTGGGCATAGAAATGAGCATTACCCGTAATTTCAGCGTGAACTCGAGCTCCTCCTAAGTCTTCCATAGAAATCTCTTCGCCTAAAACGGTCTTGATGACATTCGGTCCTGTAATGAACATTTTCGAAATGTTTTCAACAACGAAAACAAAATCGGTCAATGCCGGAGAATATACCGCACCACCGGCACACGGGCCTAAGATTACCGAAATCTGAGGAATTACCCCTGAAGCAATCGTATTGCGATAGAAAATTTCTCCATATCCGGCCAATGCACCCACACCTTCCTGAATACGTGCACCACCGGAATCATTAATCCCGATAATAGGCACTTTCATCTTTAGTGCATGATCCATTATCTTGGTTATCTTACGAGCGTGCATCAAACCGAGAGATCCACCTGCTACGGTAAAATCTTGAGCATAGATACATACAGGAGCGCCAAAGATAGTTCCTGTTCCGGTAATTACTCCGTCTCCGGGTAAAACCTTTTTTTCCATGCCGAAGCCTCTGGCTTCATGCTCTACAAAGAGATCATACTCCTGAAATGAATTTTCATCCAGCAAAGCCAGAATACGATTGCGGGCAGTCAACTTGCCCATCGCCTCCTGCTTTTCAATGGCGGCTTCTCCTCCACCCATCTGCACCAGCGCTTTTTTTTCACGCAATGCTAAAATGTCTTTCTGTAATGAAGTCATAAATTTAGATTCTTAAAATTAAGTGTGTCAATATAAGTATTATTTCTTTACTGCTTTTACCCTATAACCGCAATTTACTTTACCCTTCAGAATACTGTTCAGCTTCGATTTTATAAGCTGTTTGCGAATAGGGGAAAGATGATCGATAAACATTTTTCCTTCAAGATGATCATATTCGTGTTGAATGACACGAGCGACATAACCTTCAAATACTTCGGTATGCTCTACAAAATCCTGATCCCGATACGTTATCTTTATTTTTTCCTGACGAGTCACAGGCTCATGAATTCCGGGCAAACTCAAACATCCCTCTTCCCGGGTTATCTTATCACCGGATACTTCTTCTATATGGGCATTTATCATTGCCTTCCGGTAATCTTTATATTCAGGAAATGTCTCTGAAAGAGCATCCAGATTGATTACAAGCACCCGAATATCCAAACCTATCTGAGGAGCAGCCAGTCCGACCCCGTCCGATTTATCCATCGTTTCGAACATATCTTCAATCAACTTCTTCAAATCAGGATAATCGGCAGTTATGTCCGTTGCGACTTTCCTCAGCACAGGCTGTCCATATAAATAAATTGGTAACAACATATATATATTTTTATCATAATCACCGGTACTCCCGGCATATAAATCTTTATTCCGATCAACAATCAAGCATGCAGCACGCTTTCCATATATCCCTGTAATATGATTACTGCGCTGATCTCATCCACCAGTTCTTTATTCCGACGATCTTTCTTCTTCAACCCGCCTTCCAACATAGACCGGTGCGCTAAAGTAGAAGTAAACCGTTCATCAAAATATTCTATCGGAATATCAGGGAACAACTTCTTGAACTGTGCTACAAACGGCTCGATATATCGCATATTTTCCGAAGGCTGATTATTCATCTGTTTCGGTAATCCTATGATTACTTTCTCCACAGCTTCCTTTTGAAAATAATTTTTCAGAAAACCGACCAATTCATGCGTAGGAACGGTTGTCAACCCATTCGCTATTATTTTCAAAGGGTCGGTCACCGCAATTCCTGTACGTTTTTTTCCGTAATCTATCGATAAAATACGAGCCATAATGTTGGCAAAGATAATCAAAATGAAACAGAAAAATAAGCTGTTCGTCTTTTTTATACATAAGACAAACAGCTACAACTAAAAATATACCCTATTAATAAAGGATTCGGGAATGTTATGGTAAAAAAACAGAAATTAAAAATATATTCTTATCTATCAGCGTCATATCTTATTTTCTTATCCTCAAATTCTCTTTATCTCTATATTTATTCATATCCGATACCACCACCTTATCACCGATATTCAAACCGTCTAATACTTCTACATAATCATAACTTCCCTCTCCCAACTTAACTGTTCTCTTCACAATATGATCTCCATCCATCACCCAAAGATTATAGTCTCCCGGACCATTATAAAAAGAACGTCTTTCTATACGAAGAGCATCATCTCTTACCGCATTAATAACAAAGACGTCAACTTTCAAGCCGGAACGCAGACGATCATGGTCATTATCATCTAAAAATATAAGAAATTGTATCATTCCATCTTTTACCGATGGGACGACATTCCCCACTGTTCCAGAGAGTTCTTCTTTTCCGATTTTTACAATTGCTTTATTTCCCGGTAAAACCTTATCAGCATATCCATCCGTAATTTCGGCTTCTACCTTAAAGCTACCGAGATCGGCAACAATTGCCAATTGTGAACCTGCAGGCACAGTTGCTCCAACCTGATCATTTACCCATATCAATGTCGCATCTTGAGGAGAACGCACTTGTGCCTCTTTCATCATCTTAGTCCGTAACGAAATATTTTTCAAGGCTATATTGTAATCCAATTCCTGTACTCGAATATCCGCAGCAGAAGTCCGTTTCTGATTATTATATTTCAATTTTAATTGGTCCAGATTCATTTTCTGAACCTTATATTCCAATTCAGCTTGTTTTATTTTATCAGATGTACTTGCTCCTATACTATCTAAATATTTCTCATTTTGCAATAGCACTTTCATTCTCTCCAATCTCATTTCATCTATATCGATACTCATCTTCATCTCCGACAACTGGCTTTCCGCCACGATCTTCATCTGTTCTAATTTAAAACGCTTCATCTCCAGCTCATCCCGCTGATTCTCCATACCTACATTGGCTTCCGCTAAATCAAGTTTTAAAATAGAATCATTTTTGGATAGTTTCTCTCCGGATTTTTTATATACTTCCAATATTTTCGAAGAAATCGGCGAAGTTATTATCTCTTCCGACAAAGGAGCTACTTTTCCCGTTGCAGAAACAGAAATTCCGATTTCACCTTTTGTCACCGTTCCAAAATCAATATCTTCTAAAGGAATTCCGGCACTGAATACTTTTACCAAAACAATAAAAAAACAAACTAAAGCACATGCTACAAACGCAAATTTAATAATCAATATCTTTTTTCTACGACGTTTCACCTCCGGTGAAATTTCTTTATCCATGCCCATGTTTATATTTTTTAATTTTTTATCATTTCATATATAATATCCTCATCCCGAACAAAATCATAAAGGGATAGCTGTCGAATATTGTAATAATATAACCAAGAGGTATATAACTGAGAAATATATTCTCTACGGGCATTATCCCGTTCTACTTGAGCCGAATTTATATCCAAGACATTAATATTTCCCATAACAAAGATATTGTATGCTGTTTTATACCGACATTGTGCAACAGAATCTGCAAGAACAGCAATATCTAACAATCGTGTCTGATCTTGAAATTGATTGACAGATAACGTTACATCTCGTTCAAAATTCATCTGGCTTTGCTCAATTTGCGCCTTTATGAGCTCTTGCTGCGACTTCGCCAACCGCACTCGTCCCCGACCTTTTCCCCAATCTAAAATAGGAATACGTATTCCTAAACTCACAACCTGACGATTCTGTAAATTCTGATATGTTCCGGATAAACTATTATCACTTCCCGTAAATCCTACCGAAGCATAAATATCCGCTTTAAATCCACGATCTACTCGAGCTTGGGCAATTTGCTGTTTTGCCTCTAACAATTGCCTTTCGATCGAATAATTTAAAGGATTATTTTTTAATGCAATATCTAAAACCTCACGTGGTGAAATCTTTACAACAGGACATTTTTGCGGAACATCAATTTTCAACACGACAGAATCATCATATCGCAAATAATTTCGAAAAGCATACATCTTATTATCATACTCTTGTTCCGCTTTTATCAAATTTGACGAAGCATTCAATCTTCCTAATTCCAGTTGCAGCAAATCATTATCCGATATTATTCCGATCTTTTTCTTACCCTGAGCTATTTTCAACAATTCCTCAGCATTTTTCAGATTCTGTTCTGCGATATTTTTATTTACCGATGCTAATAAAAATTCGAAATAATGCTTGACTGTCTGCATATTTACAGCCTCCATACTTACACAATATTGTTGCAATGCCTCTTTATACTTTTTGGGCTCTATACGCATCGACCATCTTAATGGCCGAGCTGTAATCAAAGGCTGAGAAAGGGTCAATCCTAAAGGGACGCTCAAATAACTTGTATTACGATCTCCGTCCAACTGGTCAATACGTTGCAATTGTGACTGTAAAGAAATAGAACCTCCCGTATAAGGAATATTTTGAGTAATAGAAAGATTCAAATTTTCACTGAGCAGACGGTTTGTAACGAACGAATATGTACCATCTTCTTTCTGATAAGAAGACAATGACTTATCCAAGCTGGGCAAAGTGCCATCTAAAACCATACTGGGTAACAAATTCGCCTTATAATTACGGTACGACCAATAAGCAATCTGCAAAGTATTTCTTGCCACGATTGCATCAATAGAAAAAATACGAGCTATATTTAAAGCCTGATCCATAGAGAGAGACAAAGTATCTTTCTGCCCCCACAAACAGGTAGGGAACAGAAAGACTATACATATCATCCATAGTTTCATACAACCTATATTTACTCATTATTCATAATGCAATACCTCTGCCGGATTTACACGAGAAATTCGGTATGCCGGATACCATGCACTAAATAATGAAAACAAACACATCAGCAATATTGTGGTCACAACTGCAGCAATATTTTCTACGGTAAAATCATAAATAAAAAATGCCAACAGTACTGAAGGAATAGAAGCCATTACCGAAATCAACAAACTTTCTCCGAGTACCATTTTCATAAGATCTCTACGTGTTGCTCCTAAAGCCAACTGCAAAGCATACTCTTTCAACCTTTTTTTCGACTGTAACCAAAATAATCCGAATGTTCCAATAAACGCAAAAATAAACAAGAAAAAAGCCGGCACGGCTTGTGCTGCAACTGAAAGCATCGTCCCAACCATCGAAAAAGCCTTCCACTCTTCCATCGGAAAAACAAACAACTCTACATCATTATTCAAGCCGGCCCGTTTGAACTCTTTATCGCAAGCATTATAAAAGTCGGCTTCATGCCCTTTTTTTACTTTAGCGACACATTCCATAAAGGTCAAATGTTCGAAAGGGAAAAGTATCGCCTCAGACGAAGGTTCGAATACTGCATGCTTCACCCCTGCAACAACCCCGATTACCGTAAGTTCCCGATTTCTATATACAAACTTCTTGCCGACAACATCTACCCACCCGACAGCATCTACCAATTGCCGGGAAACAACAACAGGACAAGAGCCATCAGCCAACTTGGTCTCCCCGGTAAACCACTCTCCTTCTTCCAAACGAATATCAAATACATCAAGGGCATATTTATCGACAATCTTTATAGCTGCCATGATTTTTTTATCGTTAATCCGAACCGTATCTCCATTATAGTTATCGCCGTCTCTCATATATGGAGCCAATCCGCTACCCACAGTCACGCTTTCTATTGCAGGATTGGTTCTCAACCGTTCAACGACAAGAGATGTTATGCGTCCGGATTCTTGTAAAGAAGCCCGCGAATTAAAATTACCTGGCATACAAGAAAACACAAATGTATTATCCGTATTTAAAAGCCCCGGATCATTATATTTTTTCAATGCCGAAAACAGAGACCCGAGACACAGCATCAGTACCAATACGATAAAAAATTGTTCTACCAAAATTTCCCAAACCTTATTCCGACGATTCCAGATCATCTTTAGCAAAAACTTTCTCATTATTCGTTTCCTCCTTTCAATACCTCTGCAATATTTTTCCGTGTAATTAAATAGGCCGGCAGCCCACCTGACAATAAAGAGAACAAAATAGCCAAAGGCAACACCTGACACCAAATAACCGACATATCAAGAGAAGCGATCAACGACATTTTCTCATTAAGAGATCCGCCCAGAACAAGACTCTGTACCCCATAGGACATCGGTAAAACCAAAAGAACACCTAAAATAGCCCCGATCAATACCAAAAAGAAATTTTCACCCATAATCTGGAAAAAAACCGAAATGCGGGTAGCCCCAATCGCCCGGAAAATCGCAATCTCCGAAGCCCGGCTCTCCATATTGGAAAAATTCAATGTCACGATATTCAAAGCAGGAATAATCAACAACAAGAAAATAGCAGCTCCGGCACCGTATAACATGATATTTGTCCCGTATTTTTTTATCATCTCCTCCTTTTTGGTATAAATCTTCTCCGGCAATATGTCTACTGTCATACCCCTATTTTCTACAGTAGCCCGCACATTGTTACATACCAATTCTTTCATCCGGGCAACATCCATATCTTCCGGGAATAGAATATTCACATTATAACAAAAATGAGCAGAAGGGATAAATTTGTTATACCGGTACGGAATCCAAACACTGGCAAGTGTAGGTGCAGAAAACATCGAATAATCGGCAACGACACCGATTACTTCATATTCAATACCTTGAATCTTAATTTTCTCGCCAACCGCTTTACCTCCCGGAAAACCGACTCTTGCCAAACTTTCTTTAATTACAGCGACTTTTTTCCCCTCTCGAGCATCCTCACGATCAAACGATGTCCCATCGATAAAACGGTATTGATACATTTTAAAATAATCGCCCCCGATAAATGACACATCTACAGCCTTCAACTGATCATTCACATAAGCAGTAGAAGACTCATCATTATCATACGAAACCATTTCATATCCTTTCAATGCCGCAAAAAACTGCTCCATTTCCATGGGATAAATTCCTCCGATATATTGTCCCTGCATATTGTAAAGCTGAGAACCGCTTACCGTCACAATTCGATCGCCATATAACATCGGCTCTGCATCGGTAGTAATAAGTTTGACAACATGCAATATAATAGCAATGAAAACAAATGCCAACGTCGTACCCAAAATATAGAATATCGCATAAGCCTTATTCCGCTTTATATTATATAAAGCTGTCTTTATGTAACTCAACACAATTTTCATGATATTCCCTTTCTCTAAACGAGTTTTCCATCCAACAATCGTACTATTCGTCCTGTTTTGGAAGCAATATGCTCATCATGAGTAACCATTACCACCGTAACCCCAAGCTCGTTCAACTCCAACAAAATATCCATAATCTCTTCTCCCATGCGGCTATCCAAATTTCCGGTAGGCTCATCGGCAAGAATTATCTCCGGATGTCCGACAATCGCTCTTGCAATCGCAACACGCTGGCATTGCCCCCCTGACAACTGGGACGGAAAATGCTTCATCCGATGCGACAGCCCCACCATATTCAAGACTTCTTTTACCCGCTCTTTCCTTTCGACAGCGGCAACCCGGCCATATAATAACGGCAACTCAACATTATCCATAACATTCAGGGAGGGGACCAAATGGAAATTCTGAAAAACAAATCCAAGACTCTTGTTCCGAAACCGGGCAGCCTCCCGATCACTCATCCTCGATACATCCGTATCATGTATCAGTATAGTTCCGGCAGTCGGTTGATCCAGCAAACCGATCAAATTCAACAATGTACTTTTTCCGCAACCCGAAGGCCCCATTATAGAGACAAACTCTGACGAATTAATCTTTAAACAAATATCATCCAATGCGCGTGTCTCAATGTCTTTCGTTTGAAAGACCTTACTTACCGATTTTAATTCTATCATAAAGCAATATTTTATTTATTATTTTTTTTATTTCAAAATATATTCCCATCAACAGGTAGGAAAACCGAAAAAGGACAACTTCGACTATCATACCATTTTCGGAATTTTACCTCATACCGATCTGACAGAAACTTATATTCATACTCTTTCTTTTGATAAATATGTTCTATCTCCGTGCTTCTTCCTCCCAAAAGAGAAAAACGGCGCATATAAAAATCTCCTTGATGCTCATGTCCTCTACAATATTCAATTTCGGCCAAATAGTACCATGGATATACAAGATTCGGAAGTATCTTTATACTTTTATCTAAATATTCCTTTGCCGAGACCGTGTCACCTATACATAAAAAAATTTTCCCGTATTTAGCCAAATAAATCGGATCTTCCGAATCTCGATCTGCGCCTTTTATCAAAAAATCAATAACATTTTTTTTCACATAACTATTATCCAAAGCACATTGCTTCCACAAATCTGTCTCTAAAATTTTAGGCGACAATTTTATTGCATGTGTTAAGTGAGACACCGCACGTTCCATTTCCCCCGCTTTTATACTCAAGGTTAAAAGCTCCAATACAAAACAGTGCATTATCCGGACACTTTTCCAATAATCTTCTCGATATATTTTGAGCAGAATCCCTCCGTCCAATACATTCTAACAAAACAGACATGTTATAATGTAACATGACATCTTTAGGATTTATAGAAATAGCTTCCCGTAAATATTGTATAGAACTCTCTAAATATTTTTTATCCTTAGAATCGTTATATTGCAGCCAATTTACAGTACTCCGATTAATAAGATATGGCAAATTTTCATGAGTTTTACTTATATAAAAAGATGCAGAATCAAGACGAGATAAATTAATATTTTCCAGACACTTATAATTAAAGTATTCATTTCTATTATGACGAACAATAAAAACAGTAATAAACGAACATAATATAACAAGAGACAAAACCGCTATACTTCGTAATTTAGGACCTGCAGAAATTACCATATATCGGCATGAAATATACCGATTCTGCCAAATAGCCAATAAAGTAATCAATAAAACCCGAATACCCTCACACTCAAGGAGAGAAGAAAAAGTCATTTCCTTTATTCCAACGGCCAATATTGTCAATGCAATAAAATACGACCCTCCATCTTTTTTCTCCTTTATAAAGTACCAAAAAAAATAACCCATAAATAACCCGAATATCAAAAATCCGGTTATACCTTTCTCTACCCCCAGCTGCACCAATATATTCGGTGCAAAATTAGTAAATGCTACATTCTCTTTCTCAAAGAGTAAAGGATCCACTGCCAAAGAATAATTACCGGAACCAAATCCAATAACAGGTTTCTCTTTAAAGACAGTCCATGCAGCATATAAAGAAGCGATGCGACCGGAAACACTACGTTGCTGAGAAACAGTCTCTCCCCAATGCATCGATTTAAGCACATCTTCATAATACGGAATTAAAGCAAAAGCTATAATTGACAATGTCAAAATGAAAAGTCCAATTTTTTTTCTCAAAGACATCTTACAGCAAAAGAACAAAATAGTACTACCCAATAAAAAAACGGATAATGCCAAATTAGCCCCGCGCGAAAAAGAAAATAAAATATTTATTATGACAAGAATCAATGCAACGTATAAAAAAATCAGCCACGCCCTGCTATCACGACAATACCATCCGCATAATCCCAATATGCCTAAATAAACAATAGAGAAAGTATTCCACACATTATTTAAATATCCTAACGGTCGATAAAGGAATTTGAAACCAGAAACATTATTATCCCAACCCACATTTGATAAATTTTCCACAAAAAGAGAAAAAGAATAGAGGGCAATTATGGAAACTAAACAAATAAAAACAGAATACCATTTTATCAAACTCTTTATTCTATCTTCTGTATTTAAATAAAATCGAAGGACAAAATAATAGCAGACCCCAATAAATGACGAAGCCAAATATGGATAACCAGCAATAGGATTAGGCGATAACAATAAGGAAAACACTTCATATAACCCAAATAGAAAGATGCAAATATCCAAGCCGGAAATTTTAAAATCACTATGCGTATAAATAAGTAATATCGACAAAAAAACGACAGCAAACCATCCTGAGAAAAAATATGTATCTTCAGGTTTAAAAATCAATAATATCCCCAAGAAAAAAATCAATAGGATACAAAAAAATTGTCCAATATGTCTTACATTAATTTCTATCATAAACTAATTACCTCTGATTCTTTTCTATATATTTCCTTTTTAAATTGTTCGACAAAGGCTTTAATAAGTTATAAAAGAAAAACAAGATTAATCCTAAAATCAATAATTGGGAGAAAAAACTCTTTAATAATACATAGTCAGGCATCTTACCCACAATAAGTGAATTAATTACACGTTGAAACAAATATGGAAAGTCTGAAACAAACGCTACTAAAAAATGGGGTATTATAAAGAAAAAATAATATCCAAAAAATACATTCACCACAATCGTATAAACAATTGCTATTGTTTTTTCCACAGGTTTTATCGTCAATAAAAACGGATAACTCCCCGCATTCTTCTTCCTTATCTTTTTTATCCAATAAGACAACAGTTCATTGGTTCTTTTCCGCAAATTAGGTATGCCCAACAAATCGCTCATCATCCAATAACCGTCGAATTTAAAGAACGGATTCATAGTCAATAGGAAATTCAAATTAATGACGAACACAAAATATATAAAGAAGTCATTTGGAATAATAAATGAAAGTAAAATAAGCGGCAATAGAAAAATCAGTTGAAAATATATACCAGCAGAATTGACAACGGCTCTCTGTTTTCGGGGAAGTGTCCAGATTTTAGTAACATCCGTAAAAAAAACAGGAAATGTCAAATATAATCCCAACCCGATTCCTCCATGTTCCACTTTAAAATATCTACAAGCCGAAGCATGCCCCAACTCATGAAAAAAAGAAGATATAATATAAAGAGCGATTAGCCCAACTATATCCATAAACTCAATATCAAATATTGCTGTTGCAATATCTTGCTTAACAAAAAAAAGTATCTCTAATATTATGATTAGAAATAACAACGGATACAATACAGATCGTTGAAATAAACATTTCAATTTATCTGAAAAAACAACGACTTGTCTTGCTGTCAAGATATTTAATCTCAATAAAAAAGATTTTGTAGTTTTAGAACTATTTTCTTTAAAAATAGGAGCAATATATATATCTGCCAAATGCATAACTTCTTCCGGAGAATACGACCTTCTTCGACTTTTAGAAAATAACTCTGTTGCATTCTCCAAAGATCCTCCTTGTTGAAAAGCCTTAATAAGATCTGCAACAGCAGCTGTTATTTCCCAAAATCGTTCTCCGAAATTAACTAAATATTTATACTCCCTACTTGAGGTTTCAAATGTTAAAATACTCAGGTTCTTTATATCTTCAATATTACCCATTAAACACCTATTTAAGAACATCTTGCACCAATAATGTACAAGACGTTCTTCAAATTTTAAGAATTACTTAGAGAAACTCTGGACACCCAAGATTTGCCCCATCACAAGGACATCCTCCACCTTCCTCACTGATGCAAGTATATCCCCCATTTTTACAAACACAACTAAAATCAAGGAAACATAAAGGTTCCACTAAATTTCCAAACAATAGAGGGTCTGTTTCCAATCGATTTTCCAACTCTTCCAATGAGAATTCATTGTACAAAGAATCATTTAAAGAGACCAAATCTTCGGATTGCTTCTCTTTTTTCTCTTCTTGATTTTTCATCATCTAAAATTTATTTAATAAGTTATTAATTATTAGTGCATTTCTGCCCTATACTTTTTATATGCCTGAATAACATATTTCTCAAAAATCAATGAATAACTGTCACAAAAATTAGATTCAAAACTTCCGCCATTAGCAAGGACTTTACCCATGCAACCTCCACCACAAAACAAAGCATATTTACAATGAGCACAATCTGCCACAGTCCCAATATTACGATTATGCCATAAACTCCGTTCTTTTTCATTCCATACTATATCATCTAAATAAGAGCCTAAACAACGCTCTCTCTTTCCTACGGTATCCCAACAAGAATAAATTTCCCCATAGGGATCTAATATATAAGAATTGGTTTGAGAAGGACAAAATATCGTATGGAACTGTATTTTTGAGGAATTTTTTAATGCCCGATAAATTTTCGTAAAGACACCATAATCCTGTCCCCAAATATCAGAATCATTCTGCTCCTGCTTTAAAAGAAATTCTTCACGGCTTAAGTATTCAAATTTTTTATTCAATTCAGAAGTTTGAGTATTTTTTTTCACTTTATCAACATCAGATTTTTCACCACACAACAATGCAGAATAAAAAGAAAATGTTTTATAATTATAAAAACCTAATTCATAAAAATAATTTTTCAGATTTCGCATACTTGAAATATTTCTCCCGTCCGTATTTGCCCGGACAGAAATAGAAACACCTGTCTTTAACGCTTTACTAATATTTGCAATAATTTTATCAAATGACTTTCCGTCTTTATAATGTATGCGACGTTTATCATGGTATTCCTTTTCTCCATCTATCGTAATTTGTAGAAATTTAATCGATTCCGGACCTAACAAATCAAGAAAATATTCTAAATCATATCCATTAGTTACTGCATCAAAATTATAACCTAAACTCTTTCCTTTTATAACAATATATTCTATAATCTCCCTATTTGAAGCCATCAAAGGTTCACCACCGTATAATGTAATCGTTTTAGCACGTAAATTCTTATTAGGTTCGATTTCTTCCATCGCTTGGTAAGCTCGATCAACCATGTCTTTATTAAAAATTTTTTTAGACCATTGACGACCTTTTCCAGAAATATTCCCTTCATAACAATAAGGACACCTGAAATTACAATCATAAGCAATCATCAAGGTAAAAACCTTACTTTTAGTTTTCTCATATCTATTAAAAAGAGAAGTAAAGTTTTTTAAATACTCGTATTCTTCTTGTTCAGATTTATCCGTAAAATATCCTCGAGCAATAAGTCTATCAAAAACATCTTTAGACAATGGAATATTATCATAGGAATATCTTTTCTCTGGTTGAAGGCAGTTCATTATCTTTTCAGACGCAATATCCATAGCTCCTGTATATCCATGAATCAATAAAGTCTTACCCGGTTCATCCTTTATTACAACAGGAATGGTATAAACTGAAGGTCTGTATAACTTATTCATAACAATAAATATTTAATATAACATGATAATTCTACCACCAAAAAGTACTTTTTCCATCAAATGTAAAAATTCTTTCCTCTTGACCTTGTGTATGATTATGCAACCATAATACAGCATTTCGAGGGACATCAGCAAATTCGACATAATGTGTTTTAGCCTTTTTCCGTCCTAAACTCTTCCATCCTTTTATAGAATAGTAAAACAACTCATACTCATCTCCAATAGCCACATTATTTCCATCATTTCTCGGTAAATAGACAATTTTCTTTACTGCTACAGGTTTCGGAAATTCAAGTCCTACCCAAGCAGAATCAGGCTTAGAAGAATCAAAAAAAGTCAACGGATCATTATCAAAAGCCGATTCTTTCGATCGTTTCGGATCATTTCCCCACGTACCATCCGTCCCTATTATTTTCCCCGACGGATTCAGCAATTCTCCATTTTCCCCCCAAAATTGTAATTCTGCAATATTCCCATATCCTGCAATAGGAGAGACATGTCTCCAATAGCGGTACTTTGTAAGAACAGAATCCAAAGGAATCGTAACATATAATCCATATGGGTTTTCCTCAATTCGATGTAATACTATCGCATTCTTAAACTCGGGATTATCAGCAGCTTGAAACTCCCCACCAATCATATGAGATGCAACACCAACCATCCTAAATTCAGCAGGGTATTTGCGATATATACGTAAATTATAAACATTTAACGTATCAGGTTCATAATAATGTATTCTACCTCGAGAATCAAGTAAAAAAGGATAATTAGCTGGTTGCATTTCCCTATCAACATAATAAGAAGGCAAATAAACAATATCCCGTCCTACTGAATTAAATGTTGCATCACCAAATCTTATCTTTGCAAAACATACAGGAATCCATTTTTTATTATTAAAAAGACTCAAATACATAAATTGACGATTTTCTTCAGGCAAAACTTTAATATCCACATCAATATTGGAAGTCTCAAGATATTGCGAAGTTACATCTTTATAAAAAGGGCTTTTTAAATTCGAAGGAATAGGCTCTCCTTTACAAACCGAAGCTAAAGACTCTTTATTACGGGCAAAAGTTGTCCTATATACTTTTGCCATTTTTGCATCCGGTTTATGAATAACATCCGGATTAACATCTACACCGCCAAAAGACAATTCCCGACCATTATTACATAATACGACATTCCACGAATGCCCCATATCCCGATAAGCCCACTGCGGTGTAAAATCTTTTACGACAGGTACACCTTTTGCTCGCATTGCAAAAGTCGCTCGGGCTCCATAACTATCACAATCACCAATAAACATCCGAGCTAAGATTGAATACTTCTCTATAGGAAAAGCAGGTGGCAAAAGATATACACCAGCCTCTTCTCTTAATCGATTATTTATTTCACAACAAGCATGAAAAGCAGAATGTCTCCATCCTTCATGATACCCATGAGCCCATATATCGTTATATTTATTTTTTAAAGAATCACGCCAAAATTCGATAGGTTCATTACCAACTCTATATGGTAATATATATTCGCAAAATTGGTCAAATGATAAATGTTCTGCATATCCCCCTTTTGGCCACACTTCAAATGCCCGCTCTATATTATTAATAAGAAAATTTGCCGTTATGTGCTCCACATCCTCAAGTCGGATCGCATTTTCCGATAACTTATAATATTCAGCAATACTATCTATTTTTTGTTTTAGAGATTCTTTATCTGTTACAAATGAAAGCAGTGAGTCTACCGAATCATAATAAAGATCAATATATCTACCACCTAAAGAATAATGTCCCGGCATATTCTCTATCAAAAACAATGCAGCCCGATATTTAAGACTATCTCTTGGATCATGGCTATAATAGTTCAAAACAGCCTTCAATTCATCGGCATTATCTCCTGCCATAGACAAAGCCCTATTAAGATCAGATTCTTTACATCCAATAAAACAGAACAATATCAATAAAGTAATAAAGAATTTTTTCATGGGATAAATAATATTCCGATTTGTTTTTCAAAATTAATACTATACGGAAATTAATAATAATACAAATTCACCAAAAAATAACAATCTTGTGCTATATATTAAAATCAATACAATAATTACATAAAATCAAGCAAATAAAACTGACAAATTTTCAATTTTATACTCAAATATTTAAATACCACTTCCTAAATCGTTAGAAAGTGGTAATCTTAGGTCCATTAAAAAGGACACATCAATATTTTCAAAAAACAACAATTCTATTGGATTGCTTTGACATAAGATTTCCCGGAAGCACTAACATCTAATGTAGAAGGTGTTCCCCAATAATTGAGTTTAGAAACACCGGACATATCGGCTTTCAATACTTGAGATACCCTCACCTTACAATCGGAAACACCCGACATTCTACAATTTAAATTCTCAGTTTCTAATTTCCCTAAAAAACCTTTACTTACTCCTAACATTTCAAGAGACAAATCAACTGTTTTTCCATCTATTTTGGCTTCGGAAACTCCACTCAAACTCAAGGAAAGCTTTTTCGCTTCTAAAGACGTAATATCGACTTTAGAAACTCCACTGATATTCAGATCGATATCATGAGCAAAAAGTTTTTCGAAATTAGACCTCGATACACCTGAGGCATTCAATTCAAATTTATCCCGATCGATGATTTCTCCGATAGAGACCTGGCATAAGCTACCGATATCCATTTTCTGCAACGGCACGGGTATCTGTATCCATACTTTTACATCATCGGTAAACTCATAATTTTTCTCTGTATCAATCTTTAAGGTTTTATTTTTCATCTCAATATTAAGTAATGATACCAAGTTTTCATGTCCTGAAACCTTCACATTATAGGTTTCTCCTTCCAAAACTTTTACTTTTATCGGAGCAAATAAAGACAGTTTGTCAAAACCGGAATGAGTCATCTCTTTCTCCACAATCTGCCCTCTCCCCGAAACTTTCTCATAATTAGATTTTTCCACAATTTTATCTTTTCCTCCTTTACAAATTATTATACACGATTGGCAGACCAAAAGCAGAAGGAAAAAGAATCCCAATTTTTTCATTTGTATTTCATTTAAAAGTTAATAATAATGTTATGTAAAGATAAACTATCGGAGACTATTTTAATAAAATTTTTGGGTCAAAAAATAACAATTTTACAGCAATAATGCGTTTTTAATAAACATAACCCAATAAATTTTTCAGGAGTCCGAGAACTTGTCTAAATTTTCCAATTAAAAAAGTCTTAACTTTCTTTCCAGCCTGTCGTCTTTTGTCAGATAGCTCTCGACCATTCGAAAACGTCTTTGAAAAAACACTCAAAGCTGACCAGACAAAACATACGACTGGCTCTAAAAAAATAAGAGAACATATTTTTATATATTCATAAATCATAAATAATTGTTTATAAAGAGCCTTTTTTATCCATGAGATACAAAACAATGTTAAACAACATGTTTTTTGCAAATAAAACATGTTGCACAACACAAAAATGCATTATATTTGCATCGTGTTTTTCATGGTATTAGATTTAAGGTTAACGAAGATTGGTTGTCGAGATGACAACCTTTTCTTTTTTAATAGCCTCCCTCTCTCCAAAATATCCGAACAACCAAAATTTTACTGATTCTCAAACAAAGAAAAACCACCACCTTTTATCAAAACATAAATACTCAAAAAACATTTATACAAAATCCGGTAGGCTTCAAAGATCAAAGGTATGCTTTCACAAGCTCTTACTGTAACCCTATTCCGGCTCAATAATCCTCACCACAACACTCTTTACCCAAAACAACACAGAATTCCAATTATCCTCTAATCCAGAATATATTCATATCATCTATATAAGCATAGATAATATCAGTTTGATTTATATATTATAACATATTACATTTGCATCAAACAATTAAATAAACCTCTAAAATAAAATGATATGAAAACTTTAGATTATATTCAATTAGACAAACAAAAAGTAGAAAATGTAATAAACGGATTGCAACAGTTACTGGCAGATTTTCAAGTTTATTATACAAACCTAAGAGGTCTTCACTGGAACATCAAAGGTTATTCTTTTTTTGTTTTACATAGCAAATTTGAAGATATGTATAATAGTGCCGCTGAAACAATTGATGAGATTGCAGAAAGAATATTGATGCTCGGCGGAACTCCTCAACATCAATTCAGCAATTATCTACAAACTGCAAACATTAAAGAATCTGGTTATATAGATAATGCTGATAAAGCACTCAACAATATTGGAGAAACGCTTAAAGTCCTCATTGCTGAAGAACGGGAATTGCTATCATTAGCATCCGAAACAAAAGATGAAGTGACAGTTGCCATGATAAGCGACTTACTCAAAGGCCAAGAGAAGACGATATGGATGTTAAGTGCTTACGCTTCGTAAAAGCCCATCTATTTTTTTAGATAAACAAATCTGCAGAAAAAACGGATGTTTTTTCTGCAGATTTGTTTTAAAAGAAGAATATAGATTAATCAGTGTAAACAAAATTAATAAAACCCAAAATAGAAAATTCGAATAACTCGATTCTATTAAATAATGTTTATACGCAACATTTTATGCTCAAAAAGTATGTTTAATAACAGATTATACATTATATTTGCACTGTGTTTTTCATGGTATTAGATTTAAGGTTAATGAAGATTGGTTGTCGTGAGACAACCTTTTTTTGTTTATATACTTCACCATATTCATTCAATATTTACCGCCAAATAATCAATTCATGATTTCATTCTCTTGAGAGCCCATATCTTCTTATTTCAAAATTCTTTCCTCAAAATATGTACAAGTACTTTAAATATTGTATATTTGTAAAATACATTTATAACAAAATTCATAAGGATGACTAAAGAGAAAATTAAAGCAGTAAGAATGCTGGCTATATGTTGCGTTCTTACGTTTCTTTGTCCAGAACTACATGCCCAGTTCAAAACCAAAGAAGCACCGATTATGACAAAATGGGCAAAAGATGTTCATATCGAAAAACCTCATCCGGAGTATCCTCGTCCACAAATGACTCGTAACGAATGGATGAACCTCAACGGAGTATGGGAATTTCAACGTTCTGCCGATTTAAACGAAAAGCCCCCTTTCGGTAAAAAACTCACAGAAAATATTTTAGTACCTTTCCCCATCGAAAGCGCCCTTTCCGGAATCATGGAACAACTGGACAAATTCTGGTACAGACGTACATTTGAAATTCCATCCAAATGGAAAGGGAAAAAAATTCTGATTCATTTCGGTGCAGTCGATTATGAGGCAGAAGTATTTATCAACGAAAAGAAAATAGGGCTGCACAAAGGGGGATATCTACCTTTCAGTTTTGATATAACAGATGCCGTAACGAACGGAAAGAATGAACTCATAGTCCGTGTCTATGACCCGACGGATAAAGGGGGACAACCACGAGGGAAACAAGACAGTATTCAAAAAGGGATCATGTACACACCGACAAGCGGAATATGGCAAACCGTATGGCTTGAACCGGTCTCAGAAACTCATATCGAAGATATCAAAATCGTCCCCGATATAGATAAAAAAGAGGTCGAAGTTACCGTCTTGTCAAATACAAAAAATGCCAAAGTGCTTGTCGAACTCAAGTCCGGAAAATTTCAAGGGAAAACCAATAGTCCTATAAAGATCAAAATTCCGAATCCGAAACTTTGGTCTCCTCAAAATCCCTATCTATATGATATCAATGTATCGATATTAGGAAATGACGGCAAACCGACGGATAAGGTCAATAGCTATTTCGGTATGCGAAAAATCTCCGTAGGAGAAATAAACGGGGTAAAGCGTCTATTCGTAAATAATGAGCCTGTTTTTATGAATGGTCCTCTCGATCAAGGATTCTGGCCCGACGGTATTTATACCGCACCCACAGACGAAGCCCTTCGCTTCGACATAGAAGAAACGATTAAAATGGGATTCAATTTCACCCGCAAACACATCAAAGTAGAACCCGCCCGCTGGTACTACTGGTGCGACAAACTCGGACTGATGGTATGGCAAGATGCCCCCTCCTGCAATTCATATAGAGGCAGTCACAAAGATGAGCCCACTCCGGAAATCGACAAAAAGGCTTTTGAAACCGAACTTACAGGAATGATAGACTTCCTCAAAAATTCTCCATCTGTTATTATGTGGGTAATATTTAACGAAGGACAAGGACAATTCGATACCGAACGTCTTGTACAAGTCGTCAAAAAACAAGACCCTACCCGATTGGTCAATGATGCAAGCGGAGGAAAATGGTCTTTTTCAGGAGATATATTGGATACACACAGTTACCCTGCCCCTTCTTACCCTAAACCTAAAGTCGAGGATCAAGAAAAGGCTAAAGGGAAAGTACTCGTTTGCGGTGAATTCGGCGGTATAGGAATGAAAGTCCCGGAGCACATGTGGTTCGAAGGTAAAGGTAGCGGATATGCTAACGTAGATACATCGGAAGATCTTCTTTTCAAATACGCCGAACTTTATAACATGATTGTCAAAATGCGAGAAAAAAACGGTCTTGCTGCCGTAGTTTATACAGAACTTACCGATATAATGACCGAAATCAACGGATTATTCACGTATGACAGAATTGCTAAAGTCGATGCTTCTAAAATCGCGAAAATAAATACATTCCGGTTTAAAATGCCGAATTTTAAAGAAATAGTCCCGACATCGGAAAAAGAAGCCCAAATCTGGAAATATAAATACGGTCCGAGAAAAGGAGCTTGGAACAAAGAAAATTTCGATGATTCAGATTGGAAAGAAGGCCCGGGAGCATTCGGAAACGCCGCCGGAAAAAAGGGGAATACACCTTGGCCTGTCGCAGACGGCAAAATAAAAGATAATAAGGGCAGAACCATTACGGAAATTTGCATACGTCGCAAATTTATCATGCCCAAACTTTCTCAAGACGAAATATCCCGTCTTATGCTCAGAGTTATGCATGATGAAAATTTCGATGTATTTATCAACGGTATTCTTGCTTGTAATGCCGGAAGAGCAAACTCCGACTATGAATATTTTCCGATCAAGCCTGAGGCTTTAAAAGCTTTGAGAATCGGTAAAGAGAATCTTATTACCGTATATTGTAAAGATACCGGAGGCGGACGTTTTATCGATGTAGGTATATCTTTACGGGATAAGATGGAATAATAACTGATAACAAAAAACAGGATACGCTAATTATAGAATATCCTGTTTTTTATAGTGACAAACAAGACTACAAATAAGGAATTATAGTTATATAAATACCCGTAATGATAGCCGATGTTATCACTCCCGAAATATTTGCACCCAATGCATCTCCTAAAACAAAAGAATCGGGATTTTCTTTACTGACGATTTTCTGTGCGACTTTCGCTGTAGTAGGGACACAGCTCACAGCTGCAATACCTATCACCGGATTATAATTACCTCTCTTTATAAAGTACATTATATATCCGCCCAAAATGCCACCGATACCAGACAACAACAAAGCCGCAATACCCAAAACCAACAATTTTAATATTTTAGGATCAAGCAATAATTTCGCATCACATAAAACGCCCAACAATAAACCGAGCATGAAGGTAGAGCCATACAATAAAGGTCCGCTGACAAAATCATAGATATGCTTCATTCCCGACTCACGTACAGCAACTCCTAAAAACAATGAAAAGAAAAGAGGCGAAGCTACCGGGAACAAGAAACATAAGACAGCGCATAATATCGCAGCAAATGCAAGTTTTACTTTAGCATCATAATTTTTAGGGGCTTTTTTAGTCGTCATTTTAATAGCACGCAAACGCTTGGGGACCATTAATTTCACAAGATAAGGATACCCGCCATAAGTCAATCCCAAATACAAATAAGCGACTACCGTTATAGGGACAAAAAGATGCTTCGCCAACATCAAAGAGGTAAACAGAACCATAGGCCCGTCTGCACCGCCGACCATTGCAACAGAAGCACTTTCTTTAAAAGACAGCCCGAAAGCGGATGCTATAGGCAATGTCAAAAATGTTCCAAGTTCTGCACACAAAGCCAAAAATAAACTGGTAAACGGTTTCTGAAGTAGAAAACTGACATCCAACAAAGTTCCTATGCCCATGAAAACAAAACAAGCAATCAGCCCGTTACTGAACGTAAGAGTATATACCGGCTGCAGAAAATCTATTTGCATCATATTCATCAAATCATCCGTATCCGAAAGCATCGGATCAAGAAACAAATTACCCAAAACTCCGTCAGGCATAAATAAAGTACCGCAATTAATTGCAATCATCCCCAATCCCATCGGTATCATCACCATAGGCTCGAGAATACCTTTCCAACCCAAATAGACAAGTAAAAAACCGAGAAATATCAAAAATAATCGTGCTGCAGCCAGTATCCATCCTCCTGCAGCCATTGTCCCAAATCCTTGGAACAAAGTAAAAAAATCAATATTTTCCATAAGTATTTATCTGTTATCTTCCTTAGAAGTATCATTTCTTTTATTCAAACCACCTTCTTGTTCTTCCTTATATTGTTCATGTTTTTTAAAGTACATCAACTGCGTATCTTCAGGATAATAATAATCCAACAAATCCATTTTAGAAGCACCATGACTGACACCATGATAATATCCAGCTTTACGCACATCTGCGGGATCTTCATTTATTCCCCGACTAAATTCTCCCCGTCTATCCCCGTAAAACTTATAATTTTTCATGGCTTCCTGCTCTACAAGTCGCGCAACTTTCTGATGCAACTTTCGCAATCTTTTCAAACGAATTATCACATCTTGATGAGAACTATAAAAATCCATAGAATCGGCCCAAATAGCAATAAACTTTATTACTCCTGCAACAAAAAAGCCTATTACAAAAGTAAGTACCACCATTTCCAATGTAGACAATAACAAATGTATCATAGCATATTAATAATTTAAAGTAAGGATGTGACTATTCAATAATATTATAGAGATAAAAATTCATCTCAAGGATAATCTTCACACACAGCAAATCCTTAAGTTAATCTACAAACGCATAATCTACTGCAATCAAGAAGATCACCTTCAAAAAAGAGATTGAGAACTTGCCTAAACTTTATACGGAACTCTTTTAAGGAATATTTCCAAGGACATTTTTTTATTTCTATAACACACATAAGTTGCCTAACGTACAGAAACAAGAAACGGACCGAAAGAAAACACAAAGAAGAGCTGACAGATTTTCTTTATTGAAGAATCTAAGCAAGTTCATATATAGGAAAGAATAAGAAACAGCTAAATCAATATTTGCCTTAATGCATATACAAAAAAACGATACGAAGACTTAAACAAAATAAAATTAGAAAAGTCTGTTATCGCTTTTTTATTATTAAACCCGGCATTTCTTATAAGTAAGCGAAAATTCTTAGTAGAAATAAATTTGATAATAGTGGGGTTTTCTATTTTTCTGGAATAAGAGTACACAGGAAAAAATACTCCGCATATACCGGTATCGAATAACACAAAATGACTTTCAATATCAGCACTTCTATTCGAGTAAGATAGAGAATCCTTGATAAAAGACATATTCCCGACTGCACCTTGGCACACAACAGACTCATCGGACGCAAATCTGACCAAATGTTCCTCCGTATTGTTATCTGACAACGATAAAAGAGCAACACAGAACAATATGCTTATCAGGTATTTCATCATAGTTACTACAAACTTAATAATAATATTTACAAGATCAGCATTATCATATTTTTTTATTTCAACAATAATACGATTTCACAGAATCATACTACAAATAATAAAAAAACCGGTCGCATTTTGTCATTTGCAATGCAACCGGTTTCTAAAAACATAAACCATAGATAAGACAAGCTATTTCAACAACATTTCTTCGATCTTCTTTTTCAGTTCATGTTTCGGAATTACTCCTGAAGTCATATAGGGGTCTCCCTTTAAAGGAGAGAACAATAAAGTCGGGACAGTTCGAATACCAAAAATTTCGGATAACCTTTCTTCTTTATCTACATCTATCTTATAAATATAGATCCGATCCTTATATTCCTCAGCCAATTCTTCAAGAATAGGACTCAAAGCCTTGCACGGGCCACACCATGTAGCAAAAAAATCTATTAACGCAGGTTTATCACCTTTATATTTCCATTGCGAGGAAATAGTTTCAATATTCACTACCTTTTCTGAGAATTCTTTCTCACTCAGATGAATTACCGGCATAATTATACCTTTCTTTTAATTTATTTACCTAACTTACTTTCAACACTCTCTTTCGAAAGTTTTTTTGTACAGAAAAACCAATCATAACAATGAAGGTTTTCATCTTGGCTCTCCATCCGTTCTTTCGCAACACCACACGATCCCGCAGTAGGAACAATAACATCATCTCCCGGACGCCAGTCTGCAGGAAGAGCGACGCCAAAATTATCTGCTGTTTGTAAACCGACAAGAACTCTCTTTATTTCATCGAAATTACGTCCTAACGACAACGGGTAATACATAATCGTACGAATAGTCCCTTGAGGATCGATAAAAAATACTGCACGGACAGCAGAAGTAGAGCTTTCACCGGGCTGAATCATTCCATAAAGTTTAGCCACATTCATCGTTATATCTTCGATAAGCGGGAACTTAATTTCAATATTTTTCATTCCCTTATAATCAATTTTATCCTTGATAGTACGAAGCCACGCAATATGGCTATACAAACCGTCAACAGAAAGTCCGACTAACTGACAATTTAAATCTTCAAATTCTTTTGACATTTTACCGAATGTCATAAATTCTGAAGTACAAACCGGCGTAAAATCTGCCGGATGACTAAACAATATAATCCATTTTCCGGCATAATCCGACGGGAAATTAATTTTACCCTGAGTAGTTACAGCCTCAAAAGAAGGAGCCTTTTCACCGATTCTCGGCATTACGTTCACTTGATTTTCCATAATTATATCTATTTTTTAATGAATATTTCTTTTATGTATGACAAAGATATCATACGGATACACATAAATCAAACAGATATTATCTATCTTTGTATTTATAAAATCTATTAAAATATGACAATACAACAGATGGAGTATATTGTGGCGGTAAACAGGTATCGTCATTTTGTAAAGGCTTCTGAAGAATGCGGAGTTACACAACCCACATTAAGTACGATGATACAAAAACTCGAGGACGAGTTAAACGTGAAAATATTCGACCGAAACAAACATCCGATAGAACCGACCAAAACCGGAGAAAGAATTATCCGCCAAGCAGAAGTCGCATTACACGAAATTCACAGAATAGAAGAGATGGTTCACAACGAAACAAAAACTCTTTCTGGGAACATCAGAATCGGAATCATTCCCACAATTGCACCATATTTAGTTCCTCAGTTCATATCTATATTTAAAAAAGATTATCCAGATGTCGCCCTCTCCATCTCAGAAATGAAAACCGACAATATCATTTACAATCTCAAAAATTCATTGTTGGATATGGCAATTGTCTCGACTCCTATCGACCAGAACGGTCTTTTGGAGATACCCATATACTATGAAAAGTTCGTTGCATACTTCTCTCCCGATGAACCTCGCAAAAATACCGGACTAAGTGCAACAGACATGCCGATGGAACACCTGTGGGTACTCCAGGAAGGGCATTGTTTCAGGAAACAAATATTTAACTTTTGCGGCAAATCGTCAACTCACAATACGACTTATGAAGCCGGAAGTATAGAAACTTTAATCAGAATAGTTGACAGCAACGGCGGCTATACTGTTATTCCCGAGCTTCATTTACCGTTGCTATCAGAAACTCAAAAAGCAAATATCAAAGACATTACATCGCCTCCTGCCATTCGAGAAATATCGATAATTATCCGCAACGACTATATCAAAGAACGAATCATCAATGCCGTAGCCGATACGATCAAAAAAATCATCCCGGAGCACATGCTCGATGAGCATTTAAAGAAATTCTCGATCAAACTATAATAAACCACCATTTTTTTTGAAAGCATAAAAAGTATCCCGACATATATTAAAATGTCTGCATATATCAGAAATAGAGACTCCCTGTTGAAGCATCTCCCGTATCTGTTTTTTATGCTCCAACAGAGATCTCTGTTTATAATTATCTCCCTTTTTTCTTCCCAGTTGCATCCCCGCCGCTTTCCGAACAGCAAGGGCTTCACGTGTGCGCTGGGAAATAAGTTTATGCTCGATCTGAGCTGCCAGTCCAAATGCGAACGCCATTACCTGACTACTGATACTATCGTCAAATTCAAAGCCGTCTTTCGTACTATACAATAAAACCCCGGTATCCAGAAAATAGCCCAATATAGACATCACTTCATGAAGAGTTCTACTTAATCGAGAAATTTCAGTAATGATAATAATATCACCCTTTTTCACCTTCCTCTTCAGTTTTCCTAAAGCCCTGAATTTCTCATTCTTTTTACCACTAACCACCTCTTTTATCCATACATCTATAACCAAGCCTTTGCGAGATGCAAATTTCTCGATTTCTTTCATCTGATTTTCTAAATGTTGCTTGCCAGTACTTACTCGCAGATATGCAAATACCATACTCATAATTAATTTGAGATTATAATAAAAACAACGCAACATATTTATAGTTCTATTTATAAACTCCAACATCCATGAGAAACAAAATCAACAAAAAAATGTCGGTTAAGACGTTCATCTTAACCGACATTTCACGCATAAAGATAGAATTTTATCATAAAACAAGAAAATATTTCTTTAAAATAATTATTATCAGTAAGTTGCAAGAATTATATAATTTACCAATCAAAAATATAATTACTTAAATAACAAGATATTATGAATACAAATTTAACGAACGATTAAATCGACACTTATAATTTTACACAAATAAAATTAAACCAAATATTTAAAATAAGTCAAACTATCATGAAGTAAAAAAAGATGTTCAGACTATGGATATAAAAAAATGGCTATTCAGAACAAATGAAGACGGATATATTAATCGAGAAAATGAGAAACTCGAAAATATACTGATGATCATTTTCTTTGCCGTTATACTGATAATCTTCATTATTTTAATAATCTAACCTGTTGGCGGAATTAAAATAGCGCATATTTAATTCTGCCAATAGGCTTTTCA
>NZ_CEVCIF010000037.1:0-35520 GCF_982245605.1 Coprobacter fastidiosus
AAAGATACAAAAAAGCCAGCTAATTCGCAACATTTTGTGTATGAATTAGTTGGCTGATTTTATACTATTTACTGAATCTCCCTAAAAACACTTCTTAAAAAAATAATATCTTATGATATATTTTTTGTGGTCAAATATACACGATTACCAATTATTATCTTTATCTGTGTTCTTTTGATAAAAACCTAACAAATAGTTAATCGAATAATTAATACTGTCTTCAATCCTAAGTTTATGCTTTAATTTTCTTGGTTTAACTGTTCCTTCCCTTGTAAATAAACTTCTAACATGAAAATAAAATGACTTATAACTCTTACTCTCTTTATCATATACTTGATTACTGACAGAGGGCGCATCAACTTTTATTTTCCCGTCTTTAAATTGAAACAAGAAACTACAATCTCCGTAATAATCATAATAAAGATTCTCATCAATATTTTTTAATTCACATATTTTAATTGCAACATTCTCATCTTCACTCATCACCTCTTTAGGGTCTCTATAAAGTGACATGGCATTGGACTTTACCATAGAATAGAGTTCACTTGCTGTTTTCCCCTCAAACGGAACTACAACATAATCCGAACTGTCTGCTGTAAGAAAACTCCCGTTTGATTGTAAGAAAAACTCTACTTCCTTTTGTGAGAAAGACGACATTACAAGCATCAAAAATCCGCAAATGAACAATGCCTTTTTCATATCGAGTAAGTTTTAGATCCTCACATCATAAATCCTGTATAGTAACTCTTTTTACAAATATAGCAATTTATATGAAAGTATCAATTGCCCTATCTGAAATTTGCTGTGGTAACCTATTAGAAAAAGAGCCTACCGGCATTTTGTAAGCTCCTTTTTAATATTGAAGAAATAATTATTTGATTATTAAATTACGGCTTTTGTATTTGTTTATCGAATTTATTTAATAAAGAGTTTAACTCTTTTGAATAATCATATTTCGTTGTTGATTTTGATTTGCAATTATATCTTAACGATTTAATTTGGTCTGAATACGTAAGGGAATTAGAATTTGAATCTCTATTAGGTATATGCAACCCGTTACTTTACATGTCTCGTTATTTGCTTTTATGTATGTTTCTCCAACTCTTTCAGCGGTAACATTCCTTTCTTCATTTACACCTGCTATCGACGGCTGATTTGATTACATTATTCTTCATATCTATCCGTGTCAAAAGAAAATTCACTCGATATGGCATTCATGTTCTCCTTTCAGCATGTGAGCCTTGTATTCGGCAGGCAATTCTACTCTATTCTCCAGTATCCGGAATGCTTTCAGCAACTTTTCCAACTTACTCGGGTTATTCGATACCTTTTGAAGTCTTTGGGTATTATGTGTTGAGTAACGTAGTATTTTTTATCATTCACAGGACTTTATAAAGGCTTCCATACTGCTTGTGTTTGTCATACCAGCAAATTTGCCTGTGCATGTTTCCATTATGGTTGCAACGGTGTTCTTATTTGGTTCTGAATACACTGTATTCATCAATGCGTTTTCAACAAGTTGTTTATACTTCTAATGTTTTTTTCGCTTTTTCCTGTAATACCTATAATATAATAAGTCTCTACGTAATCGGAACGAAGTTTGTTTTTTTACTACTGTTTTTCATATTATTTGAGGGTGTGTCAAAATGTACTTGAATATACAATATTTTGGCACACCCTCTATTACTATTACAAATTTATTTGCAAGCAAAAACTGCAGTATTATTTTTTATCATATCTTGATAAGCCATAACTCCTGCTTTAGAAAGTTCTACAGTCATAGTCTCCCCGTTTGCATTATACATATTTACATGGTTATCATCGATGAATGTCATAAATTTTGTACTCTGTCCGTTTGCTTCTACCGACCAAGATTTGTCGCTATCGTCGAATACGAGTTCAAAAGTCTTGTTCGCGGTTTCATCGGTAATGGTGTATCCGTTTTCGTGTGTTTTTACTAAATATTCATGACCGTTTTCACCTTTGATCTGTTGAGTATTATCTGCGATGGGATTAGAACCTGACCAGAATTCGACAGAGTTCAATACTACGACATCGGCCAATAGAGAAATTTCGTATACCGGAAGAACCCAGAATGCAAAAAACACAAGTTCACTTACAAATTTGTTTCCTCCTACACCTTTATTCCATCCGAGGAGCTTGTTTGTCAATCCAAAAGATCCTATACAAGAGGAAAACATCAGGCTGCCGCAAAGTAATACGACTACAGCCATAGTCAATTTGTTTCTTTTCATAATTGTATGAATTAAAAATAGTTTATTAGTACTCTTTGCTTAATTAACACATTATAATAATAATTGTTCGTTTTATTGCAAATATAAGATAAACATTAGATAAATGCAACTAATAAACAATGATTTGTTATGATATAGATCAATATTATTAGTATTTTTTATTGTAAAAATTTAGACAGGCCCTTAAATCCGCTTTTGTTTTAATTTTTTATAGATACCGGTATTTGATTATTTTTATCTGATAAATTTTTGATGCCGTAACCAATCGAAAAGAAGATCTTGCCATATTTTATAATAAGCAAAATTTGTATTGCATCCCCAACCATGTCCTCCGGACGGGAAAATATACATAGAAGCATTGATGCCTTTTTGTTTGAGTTCGTTATAAAATAGAGTACTGTTTGCTGGATGAACAGATTTGTCGTCATCACTCAGCAAAAGCAATGTCGGCGGTGTTGTCGGGGAGATTTGTTTTTCGTTCGAAAAATTGTCGTTTTCTATTCCTTTCCCTAATAGATTTTCTTTACTTCCTTTATGAGTTAAGTTATTATCCATAGTAATGACCGGATAGAAAAGAATCATGAAATCCGGACGATTTTGTTTATCGAAATGTGTCCCTAAAGTGGCTGCTAAATGGCCTCCGGCAGAAAAACCGCTTATACCTATTTGGTTAGCCTTTATGTCCCATTCTGATGCATTTTGTCGAATGATATTCATCGCTTCTTTAGTATCAGAAAGCGGTATGTCGGCATGTCCGTTGGGCAGCCTGTATTTTAAGACTATTCCGGCAATGCCTTTTCGGGTAAGAAGTTTTGCAAAATCATGACCTTCATGTTGCATTGCTTGACGAGCATATCCTCCTCCCGGACAAATTAAGATAGCTGTTCCTGTGTTGATTTTTTTATCGGGTAGGTAAACATACATTTCTGCAGTGTGACTGTTTAACAATCTGCCTCCTTCAATTATTTTTTCAGGGAGAATAATACCGTTATTTTCTTTTGCGCCATTAGGCCACACCGGTATCGTGAATGGATTTTGAGAGAAGATCATTGTATTAAAAAATAATGCTATAATAGAGAATATCCATTTCATAAATTTAGAGTCGTTAAGCTTTTATTTTACTTTTGTAATATTCGTATAGTTTCAAGACTTTATTTACGTAGCTATATGTTTCGCGTCCTCTGAAATATCCGAATTTGCAGACCTCATCATTGAAATATTCGGGATTGCTTTTCAGCAGAATATATTCAGCAACATTTCCGTCCCATTTTTGTGGATCTTTGCCGTACTTTTTCGCTAAAGCGATGGCGTCGAGGACATGCCCTATTCCGGAGTTGTATGAAGCCAGAATAAACTTCATGCGTTCTTGAGGATCTTCTATTGTCGAAAAACTCCGTTCTAAAGATGCCATTATTTTTATTGCGGTTGCGATATTTTTTTCCGGATTTTGTATGTCTTTGTCTGCTAAACCGTTGCTTCTTGCGGTACGAGGCATAATTTGCATTAGTCCTTTAGCTCCGGCCCATGATACCACCGATGTGTCAAATCTCGATTCATGGTAAGCTTGAGCTGCTATCAATCGCCAGTCCCAGCCTTGTTCTTTTGCATATTTCTTAAATAGAGGATCATATACAGAGATTTGTCCCTTTTTTATAGATAAAACTTCAGGTATCGGAGAGTTCTTGCTTAGTTCGAAATATCGTTTTAAAATTTCCTTGTATTTAGGGCTTTTTGTATTATTTTCAGCCCATTTGTCAATAGCTTTTGCCAGTTCAGGCTCGTTTGTCCTGACCGCCCAAGCCGACCGTTGAGGAAAACTGATATTCAATTTTATGTCTATATTATTATAATAAGTTTTATTGAGACGGGCTATGTTATTATCGGCGAGGGCATAATCTATTTTACCGTTAGCCACCATTTCTATCAAATCTTCGGTAATAATGGTGTCTTTATTCATTAAGTGTATTTTGATTCCTCCTCCCAGTTCACTATTCAGATTATTGATACGGGTTTCATATTTCGAATCTTTTTCTACATATATGTCTTTTCCGACAAGTTCGGTAACATTGCGTAATAATGTCTTATTTTTTTCTATTCGTTGGATAAGGACCTGGTGAGTAATTATTTCAGGCCCGCAATAGAGTAATCGGTCTTTTAAGTCACCTGTGATCGGGATATCATAAGCAATAATATCTCCTTCCCCCTTTTGCAGCATTTCGACCAGTTTTCCGATATTTTCCGCAACAACTATTTTGGTCTTTAATCCTTCCGATTCGGCAAATTGTTTGATCAATTCGTATTCGTATCCCATTTCTTCACCACGGTACAAGAAATAAGAAGTTGAGCTGTATAATGTGAGTACGGTCAATTCACCTTTTTTCTTGATCGATTCCAGATCATTTAACTCCTGATTCTTTTCTTTTTTTCCATGTTGGCAAGAAAATAGAAACAGAAACAAAAGTATGTAAGCCGTTATTCTTACCATATCGGGCTTGATTAAGGATTCAGTTTATGGGCTATAAAATTTGTCAGAATATCGATTGCAACAAGGTTGTTTCCACCTTGAGGTATAATTAGATCGGCATATCGTTTTGTTGGTTCTATATGTTGCAAATGCATAGGTTTCAGTACCTTTTCATATCGGTCTATTACCATTTCCACGGTACGTCCCCGTTCTATAATATCTCTATTGATAACCCGGATAAGCCGATCGTCCGCATCTGCATCGACAAATACTTTCATATCCATCATATTGCGTAACTCTTCATCGCAAAGTATCAAAATACCTTCGACAATAATCACGTCTCTCGGTTGGATCGGAATCGTTTCTTTAGACCGAGTGCATGTTAGATATGAATAGATCGGTTGTTCGACCGGTTTGCCGGCTTTTAAATCTTTCAGTTGATTGACAAGTAATTCGAACTCTATGGCTGCCGGCTCGTCGAAGTTGAGTTTCAGGCGTTCCTCCAGGGGTAAATTGCTATTATCCCTATAATATGAGTCTTGAGGAATTACGGTTACTTCACCTTCCGGTAAACTTTGTATAATTTTGCGGACAACGGTCGTTTTCCCGGATCCTGTTCCGCCGGCAATACCAATAATTAGCATATAATTTCAGATAACGACAAAATAATATTTATTTTTGCATTCGCGGTGAATATATCCGGACTTTTAAAAATCCGGAAACCGAAAAATATTTACAAATATAATAAATTTGATTATGGTAAAGCACATAGTTTTATTTAAGTTCAAAAAAACGGGAGATATTGCATCGGTAAAAGCTACGATGCGAGAGTTTAAATCTGCTTTGGAGGCATTAAAAGATAAGATACCTTTTTTGCGTTTTATAGAAGTTGGAATAAATGAGAATACGAAAGAGGATTTTGATATGTGCCTTGTTACGGAATTCGATTCGATGGAAGATCTGGCAAATTATGCGGTGCATCCCGACCATGTGGCAGCGACCCAAATTATAAAAGATATAAAGGAGGGAAGGGCTTGTGTCGATTACACATTCTGATGGAATTTTTCCGGTTTTTCGATGGGTGAGGGTTTGTTTAAGTTTTCTTATAGGGAATATTGTCAAGGTATCTTTGCATTTTTTTCGTTCTGTAACGATGTTGGTGGCATCGGCATGATTCCCTTCGAAAGGGAAACTGACTGTTCTATAGATTTCTTTAAAACCTGATCCGGGCAAAATTTAGACGACAGGCTCTAAGAATATTTATTTTCTCGTATAGGATTGTCTTTCTTTTTTTGTTATCTTAGCTACATGATAGAAAATGATAAAAATGTAGCGGTAATAAAACCGTATCACTTCGGATTAGCTTTAAGCGGGGGCGGTGCTCGCGGTTTTGCACATGTGGGTGCATTGAAGGTCCTTGATGAGATGGGAGTGCGTCCCGATATTATTTCGGGAACGAGTGCGGGCTCTTTGATCGGAGTATTGTATGCCGACGGATATACTCCGGATGAAATAATAGACTTGTTTTCGTCTCTTAATTTCAGTGATTTGGCAGAAATAACAATCCCTCGTTCGGGATTCTTCAAGATAACGCGTTTTCGAAATTTTTTAAAAAAAGTTTTGCGGGCTCGTTATCTTGAAGATTTAGAGATTCCGGTTATGGTTACAGCTACAGATCTGGATCAGGGATGCAGCAAGACCTTTGCTACAGGACCTGTTATAGATATTGTTTGCGCTTCATGCAGCATCCCTGTGTTGTTTAGTCCGGTAATAATCGATAATGTTCATTATGTCGATGGCGGAGTATTGAGAAATTTTCCGGTTACTCCTATCCGCCCGTTTTGCGATATTGTTATGGGAGTAAATGTGAATCCGATGGTTGCGAAAGAGTACAAAAAGTCGATTATCGGAATAGCAGAACGTTCATACGGTTTTATTTTCAAAAGTAATACGCTTGCCGATATGAAGTTATGTGACATACTTATACAAACTAAAGAAATTATAGATTATAACATATTTGATATAGAGAATCTTAGGGAGATTGCTGCTTGTGGGTATCGAGATACTCAAGAGGTTATGAGTTTAGATAAAGAAAATCTTAAAAATCTAAAAATTCCTTTTCGCACATAGGACATCCTTTTTATTATGAACAGAAGACAAAAGATGATTATTTATCAGGTGCTTCCGCGCCTGTTCGGGAATCAGAATGATGCGTGTAAATGCAACGGTACGATAGAAGAGAACGGAGTCGGTAAACTGGCAGATTTTACTCCGAAAGTTTTGCGTGAAATAAAAATGCTTGGATGTACGCATATTTGGTATACCGGCATTATTGAACATGCCACGCAAACCGATTATACCCAGTACGGGATTGAGCGGGACAATATGTTTGTCGTAAAGGGGAAGGCCGGTTCTCCTTATGCAATAAAAGACTATTATGATGTCGATCCCGATCTTGCTGTTAATATATCTGAACGGATGCAGGAATTCGAATCTTTAGTCGGGCGTTCTCATGCCGCAGGGTTGAAAGTCATAATAGATTTTGTTCCGAACCATGTTGCCCGCCGTTACCATTCCGATGCAAAACCTGACGGAGTCATCGATTTGGGACAGAATGATAATTCGGAGGTTCATTTTGATTCCCAAAATAATTTCTATTATATTCCTCGTCAAGAGTTCCAACCACAATTTTATATAGGAGAAGGAGACCAAAAGTATAGGGAATATCCGGCCAAGGCAACCGGAAATGATTGTTTCGGAGCTTATCCCAATAGAAATGACTGGTATGAAACCGTTAAACTGAATTATGGGGTAGATTATTTGCACGGCCGTCGGAAATGTTTCGATCCCATACCTGATACATGGTTTAAAATGAGAGATATATTGCTGTTCTGGAGCAGTAAGGGTATAGACGGATTTCGTTGCGATATGGCGGAAATGGTTCCTGTCGAGTTTTGGGGATGGGTGATTCCTCGGATCAAAGAACTATATCCCGGAGTCGATTTTATTGCCGAAGTATATAATCCGCATGAATACAGGTATTATATCGAAGGCGGTAAATTTGACTATCTCTATGATAAAGTCGGGTTGTATGATCTATTGCGCAGCATTGTGAATGGGCATGCGGCAGCTTCTCAGATTACCCGCTGTTGGCAATCTTTAGATGGGATAACAACTCACATGTTGAATTTTCTTGAGAATCATGATGAACAGCGTATTGCATCCCCTAATTTTGCAGGAGATCCCTTTCGGGCTTATCCGGCTTTAATTGTTTCGGCAATGATGAATGTAAATCCGATGATGATTTATTTCGGGCAGGAGTTGGGAGAGCCGGCTGCAGATGCCGAAGGTTTCAGCGGATTAGACGGACGCACGACGATTTTCGATTATTGGAGCGTACCTTCGGTTCGTGCATGGTATGCCGGAGGAAAATGTTCCGTAGTCGGTCTTACACCGGAACAGAAAGAGTTACGTCGCCGCTATAAACAAGTGTTGACGTTGTGTAATAAAGAGGCGGCAATTAGAGAAGGCGCTTTTTTTGACTTGATGTATGTAAATGGGGACAATCCGCATTTTGATGCTCGCAAGCAATATGCATTTTTACGGAAAAAGGATAATGAATTGCTGGTTATTATTGTAAATTTCTGTGATAGGGCGGTTGATGTAGGGGTGAAGTTGCCTCAGCATGCTTTTGATTTGTGGAATATGGCAGCAAGAGAATATTCGGCAAAAGAGTTATTGACGGGAGATGTAGACCAGAAAGTCGTTTCACCTGAAGTTTTGTTCCGATCATCGGTAAAAGCTTATGGAGCTGTAATATGGAAATGTACCGATACAAATAATCGAAAAAAAAAGATTTAATGTGTCGAAATAATAAATGAAATTGTACCTTTGCAAAAAAATTAACCAATCGGATTTATTTTAAAAACACAATGAGCCAGAAACCACCTTTCAAGGTTTTCGCGGGAACAAATTCCCGTTATCTTGCCGAAAAAATTTGTAACGCTTTAAATTGCGAAATGGGAAACATGAAAATTCAGCATTTTGCGGATGGTGAATTTGGAGTATCTTTTGAAGAATCTATTCGGGGAAGCCAAGTTTATTTGGTACAATCGACATTCCCTAATTCTGATAACTTGATGGAGCTTTTATTGATGATCGATGCTGCAAAAAGAGCTTCTGCGAAATCGATAATCGCCGTAGTGCCTTATTTCGGTTGGGCGCGGCAAGATCGCAAAGATAAACCTCGTGTTTCTATTGCTGCAAAGCTGATAGCCGATTTGTTAAGTGTTGCCGGTATCGACCGTTTGATCACTATGGATCTGCATGCAGATCAGATACAGGGATTCTTTAATGTTCCGGTAGATCATTTGTATGCCTCTTCCGTATTCAGTCGTTACATTCAGTCTCTGAAACTCGAAAATATGGTTATTGCAACACCGGATGTCGGAGGATCGAAGCGCGCTAACTCGTATGCGAAATATTTCGGAGTGCCTTTGGTATTATGCCATAAGTCCAGGGCAAAAGCCAATGAAGTAGAGAGTATGACGGTAATCGGTGATGTTGAAAATAAAAATGTCATTCTTATCGATGATATGGTAGATACGGCAGGAACTATAACTAAAGCTGCAGATTTGATGATGAGTAAGGGAGCTCTTTCTGTGCGGGCGATTGCCAGTCATGCCGTTATGTCCGATCCTGCAACAGATCGGGTAAATGAGTCAAAATTGACCGAAATGATCTTTACCGACAGTATTCCTTATTATAAAGATTGTCCTAAAGTTCGCATATTAAGCATTGCAGAGATGTTTGCAGATACTATTCGTAGAGTATATGAGAATGAGTCGATCAGTTCTCAATATATTATATAGTTGGAATTTTGTAAAATCATGTATAAAACCGTTTTATCTCTCTTATAAAAGAAATAAAACGGTTTTTTTTAAGTTTGTGTTTATTGTTTTTTAACTCTTTAATATCATATCTTTCGAGAAAGATCGTGGTTTTGTTGTAAATAATTGATTTGTAATTTGATATCTATCATTGATAAATGATGGGTTTTGTAATAGTTACAAGATTATTTTTATGAATCGGTTCCGATTTACGGGTAATAATTGTTTTTAGAGCTTTAATTCGGAAATTTGGTGTACTTTTGCTTTGTAATTTATTCGGAAATAAAATTGTAATTATATGAAAAATAAATGGTTGTATATATTGTTCGGCTTACTCATTATGTTCTCATCTTGTATAAAAGATGAAGCTCCTAATGTAGAAGCCGATATTGAGGATATTACTATCCCGGATATGAGTAGTGTGCTGAATGTGAAAATAGATCAGAATAGAGTTTCGGTATTTCTAAAGGAGGGGATGGTCGATCGTACAAATATAGAACCTTCTTTTACTCTTTCCCCGGGGGCAACAATTGCTCCGGTGAATACCGGTAAATTAGATTTTACAAAACCTCAGAAATATATTGTGACGTCAGAAGATAAAAATTGGCAAAAAACATATACTGTCGTATTTCTTGAAACAGAAATTCCGACTGTTTACAATTTTGAATATTGGGCGGTTAATAAGTGGGAAGAGGTTTATGAGCATAGTGTAGAATATGTTGAAGGAGAAGATATTCCTGTAGATCAGTATATTTGGGCATCCGGAAATTTTGGTTTCTCGTTGGTTGCAAGTGGAGGACCTAAAGATTATCCGACGTTTAAGGCGACTTCTATAGATGTGCATGAGGGAGAGGGTGCAGCTTGTTTAAAGACCAGAAAAACAGGTTCTTTAGGAGCATCACAGGGAATGCCGATTGCTGCGGGGAATCTGTTTTTAGGAGAATTTACGTCTAAAGGGATAAATATTATGAAAGAACCGATGAAAGCTACGCATTTCGGTTTACCTTTTAGGAAAAAACCTCTGCGGATGAGTGTTTGGTTTAAGTATGATGGCAGCAATATCAATATGTCTTACGATAAAGATGGCAATGGAACGCAATATGGAGACGGTCGAGATTATTGTGCCGTATATGCTGTTTTGTATGATAATGTAAAAGCAAAAAATTTATATGGAGTTTCTTATCTTGACGGAAATACGATATTGAAAGAGGATGGCGACAATCCTATTATTGCTATTGCCGGACTGCATGAGCAGGCTGACAACTCTGATCAATACGGCACAGGAGGTGTATATAAACATCATGTATTCGATTTTAAATATAGAGAAGGGAAAAGTGTAGATCCCGATCGTTTGAAAAATTATGAGTATAGCCTTGCAATTGTATTCTCTTCCAGTTTTTATGGCGATCATTTTATAGGAGGAGTGGGGAATACTCTGTGGATCGATGACGTAAAAATTGAATGTGAAGAAAATTGAAAAAATATACGATGAAGACGCTGAAAAAAATGGGATTGGCAGCAATGCTGTCGCTATTGATAGGTACAGTTTCTGAAGCTGAGGCCAAAAAATATGAGTTCAGTGTGAAGGCCGGTATTAATATCGGAGGGACTTCTCCGATGGGACTTCCTGCCGAAATACGAGGTATTAATTCTTATAATCCGACACTTTCTTTTTCGTTGGAAGGAAGCGTGAAACGGGAGCTGACCGAGAAGTGGGGAGTTATGACCGGGATTCGATTAGAGACACGGGCTATGGAAACCGATGCTCAAGTAAAGAACTATCAGATAAGACTGTTGAATGACGGACGTTATATTGAAGGAATTTTTACTGGAGATGTAGAGACAAAAGTGAAGAATGATTATGTCACGATACCTATATTGGCGGTATATGATATTTCGAAGCGGTGGGATTTGAAATTCGGAGGTTTCTTGTCTATCCTGACTCGTGGAGACTTTTCTGGAACTGCACGGAACGGTTACATTCGGGAAGGGAATCCGTTAAGTCAGAAAATGAACGTGGATGCTACTTATGATTTTTCTGACGATATTAAAAAATTTAATGCAGGCCTTGAGCTTGGAGCAGAGTTTGTTGCGTATAAACATTTATCGGTTTACGGTGATTTGACGTGGAGTCTGACCCCACTTTTCCCCGGAGACTTTACGGCGATAAGTTTTAAGATGTATAATGTATATATGAATCTCGGCTTTGCGTATGTGTTTTAAATAAGCGGTCCTAAAGGAGAAGATACATAAAAGGTTGCTCTGTCGGAGCAGCCTTTTGTCGTATTCGGGAAATGCATTGTTAGGTTGATGTTATAAAAATAACTACCTTTGTGCCGAATTTGAAAAATCATGCAAAAATGCGTGATATATGTCACATTCGGATTTAAAATTAACAAAAGAAGCAATTAACGAAATATGATAACAGTAAATAATTTGGCCATACAATTCGGGAAACGGGTACTTTTTCAAGATGTGAATCTTAAATTTACTCCGGGAAATTGTTATGGTATTATAGGGGCTAACGGGGCAGGAAAATCCACTTTTCTGAAAGCGATCAGCGGACAGATCGATCCGAATCACGGAACAATTGCATTAGGTCCGGGTGAACGGTTATCGGTATTGAGTCAGGACCATTTTGCTTTTGACGAGTTTACCGTGATGGATACCGTATTGATGGGACATACGGTTTTGTGGGATATAATGAAAGAAAAGGATGCCCTTTATTCGAAACCGGATTTTAGCGATGCTGATGGTATTCGAGTTTCTGAGCTGGAAGAGAAGTTTGCAGAACTGGAAGGTTGGAATGCCGAAAGTGATGCTGCTAATTTGTTAAGTGGTTTGGGAATAAAAGAAGATCTGCATTATATGATGATGAAAGATCTTAGCGGTAAACAAAAAGTACGTGTTTTGTTAGCAAAAGCTTTGTTCGGAAAGCCGGATAACCTGTTGCTTGATGAACCTACCAACGACCTCGACCTTGAAACCGTTATGTGGCTCGAAAATTATTTGTCGGAGTTTGAAAATACGGTATTGGTTGTTTCGCATGATCGACACTTCTTAGATTCAGTCTGCACACATACCGTTGACATCGATTACGGTAAAACCGAGTTGTTTGCCGGAAATTATAGCTTTTGGTATGAATCGAGTCAATTGGCTTTGCGTCAACAACAGCAACAAAATAAGAAAGCTGAAGAAAAACGTAAAGAATTGATGGAGTTTATTCAGCGTTTCAGTGCTAATGTTGCAAAGTCAAAACAGACCACGAGTCGTAAAAAGATGCTGGAAAAATTGAATGTCGAAGAAATCAAACCTTCTTCACGTCGTTATCCGGGCATTATTTTTACTCCCGATCGAGAGCCGGGGAATAAAATTCTCGAAGTGAGAGGGCTTGAAAAGTCAGTTGATGGAACTTTGCTATTCAAGGATGTGAATTTTACGGTTGAGAAAGACGACAAGATTGTATTTTTATCTCGAGATCCTCGTGCCATGACTGCTTTTTTTGAAATTATAAATGATGTGGTTAAGGCTGATAAAGGTACGTTTGAGTGGGGGCAAACTATTACGACTGCCTATTTGCCTCTTGACAATTCGGCATTTTTCAATACCGATATGAACCTGATCGATTGGTTAGCTCAATTCTCAGAAGATACCAGTGAATTGTATCTAAAGGGGTTTCTCGGAAAAATGTTGTTTTCCGGAGAAGAGTTGTTGAAAAGCGCTTCGGTATTATCCGGAGGGGAAAAAATGCGTTGTATGATTGCCCGTATGATGATGAAAAATGCTAATACGATGATTTTGGATTCTCCTACGAATCATCTTGATTTGGAGTCTATACAGGCGTTTAACAATACATTGAAGGCATTTAAAGGAAATATTCTGATGTCTTCTCATGACCATGAGTTTATCGAGACAGTTTGTAACCGGGTTATCGAACTTACTCCGAATGGCATAATCGATAAAATGATGGACTATGACGATTATATTACCGATGAACGAGTGAAAGCTCTTCGTGAAAAGTTATATCGATCATGACAAATGGTAAAATATGGTTATTGGAGCGCATTTATTAATGCGCTCTTTTTATAAAGGGAAAAAGCGGTTTTGAGTTTCTCTCTTTATTGATTACTTTTGCACATATTGAATAGGAGGACGCGTTTATGCCATTAAATTTACCATCCAGATTGCCGGCTGTAGAGATATTGAAATCTGAAAATATTTTCGTAATGGATTCTCAGCAGGCATCTACTCAAGATATACGGCCTTTGCGTATTGTCATATTGAATTTGATGCCGTTGAAGATTACGACCGAAACCGATCTTATCCGGTTATTATCCAATACGCCATTGCAGATAGAGGTGGATTTTCTGAAAATATCGGGACACATATCGAAAAATACTCCGGTAGAGCACATGATGACGTTTTATAAGGATTTTTCGACGTTGCGGAATGAAAATTATGATGGTATGATTATTACCGGAGCTCCGGTAGAGCAGATGCCGTTTGAAGAAGTCGATTATTGGAAAGAGGTTTCTGAGATATTTGATTGGGCACGTACGCATGTGACTTCTACATTATATATTTGTTGGGCGGCTCAAGCAGGATTGTATCATTTTTATGGTGTTCCTAAATATCCGTTGCCGCAAAAAATGTTCGGGATTTTCAAACATAAAGTGTATGATCATCAAAATCCGATATTCAGAGGATTCGATGATGAATTTTATGTACCTCATAGCAGGCATACGGAGGTGCGTAAGTCCGATATAGAGAAAGTTCCTGAACTGACCCTGCTTTCGGAGTCTGAAGAATCCGGAGTATATATGGTTATGGCACGTGGAGGTCGGGAATTTTTTATTACCGGGCATTCGGAGTATTCGCCTTATACTTTAGACACGGAATATCGTCGGGATTTGGATAAGGGGTTACCGATAGAGATGCCGTTGAATTATTACCGGAATAATGATCCGAAGGAAGGACCGTTGGTTCGCTGGAGAGGGCATGCCAACCTTTTGTTCTCTAATTGGCTGAATTATTTTGTATATCAGCAAACACCATACGATATTCGGGAAATAAAATGATATCATCAAGACCTATCGAACTTCTCTCTCCTGCCAAGAATGCCGAGATCGGTATCGAAGCAATTAATCACGGGGCAGATGCCGTTTATATAGGTGCGCCTCGTTTCGGAGCTCGTGCTGCTGCGGGCAATGATACGACCGAAATAGCCCGACTGGTCGATTATGCCCATAAATATGATGCGCGGGTGTATGTGGCGTTGAATACGATATTGAAAGACGATGAATTGCTTGAGGCCGAACGGATTATTGGCAATATGTATTCTGTCGGTGTCGATGCTCTCATTGTTCAAGACATGGGGATTCTTGAACTGGATATACCTCCGATAGCTTTACATGCCAGTACGCAAACCGATAATCGTACGGTAGAAAAGGTACGTTTCCTTGAAAATGCAGGATTTTCGCAGGTAGTGTTGGCCAGAGAATTGTCGTTAGAACAAATCCGGCATATTTCAGAAAATACGACAGTTCCTTTGGAGGTTTTTATACATGGAGCCTTGTGTGTAAGTTATAGCGGACAATGTTATTTGAGTCATTGTTTGAGCGGACGCAGCGCTAATCGTGGAGAGTGTGCGCAATATTGTCGGCTTCCTTATACGTTACTGGATGCAGACGGAAAGGTATTGGAAAAAAATAAACATCTACTCTCTCTTAAAGATATGAACCGTACCGACAGCCTTGAGGCATTGTTGGATGCCGGAGTTTCTTCCTTGAAGATTGAAGGACGTCTTAAGGAAATGTCTTATGTTAAAAATGTGACGGCTTGGTATCGCAAGAAGTTAGATGCGATATTGGAGCGTCGTCCGGAGTATGCGAGGTCTTCTTCCGGAAAGACCGATTTCTTTTTTACTCCCGATCCGAACAAGAGTTTTAATAGAGGCTTTACTCCGTATTTGTTGAATGAAAAAGACTCGAGATCTATATCGTCTCCTGATACGCCTAAGTCGATGGGAGAATATATAGGTACGGTAAAACAGGTTTCCTCTAAATCGATAACTGTAGCCGGAGTACAAAAGTTGAATAATGGAGATGGGATATGTTTTTTTAATGAATCCGGTATATTTGAAGGGTTTCGAGTGAATAGGGCGGAAGGAAATCTTATATTCCCGGCAGAAATGCCTCGGATAAGGATTAAAACGAAACTGTACCGTAACTATGATCAGGAATTTGAGAAAACTCTTGCCCGAAAAAGTGCAGACAGGAGAATTGCAGTAAACTTGGAGTTATCCGGCACATTAGAAAAGCTGTGCTTATTGATTACGGATGAAACCGGAGTATCGGTTTCCATTTCTCGGGAATGGTCGGGAGAAAAAGCAAGGAGTCCGCAATCTGAGAATCAGAAAAATCAATTGGGAAAATTGGGGGATACTCCATTTCGGATGGACAAAGTCGTTTTAAATGCTACGGAAAACTTTTTTATTCCGGCTTCTTTGTTGGCGGATATGCGTAGGCAAGGAGCGGAGCTTTTGTTAAAAGTTCGAAAAGAGGCATATCGTACAGAAAAAAGAAAGCCGGCTAAGGGTATCTATCCTTTTCCTCAATCGAAATTGACCTATCTTGGGAATGTCTATAATGCAAAGGCGCGAAAATTTTATGCCGAACATGGAGTCTCGGAAATCGATCCTGCATTTGAAGTACAAGTACAAGATAATGTACCTTTAATGTTTACCCGTCATTGTATACGTCGCGAATCGGGACATTGCTTTCGTGAAAAAAGTGCTGGAGAATGGAAAGCTCCGCTTTATTTATGTTATAAAGATACCCGTTTACGCCTTGAGTTCGATTGTCGTTTATGTGAGATGAGAGTTTATAAAGAATAGAGCCTTTTATAGATTGGTGATAGTTTATTTTAACCTATACTGAGATTTATGAGGAGTGTTGAGGGCTTTCCGATAAAAAAATATTATCCGGTCATTTTTGCGATTTCTTTTGTGGGAGACAGTTTTTCTTTTTAAATATGAATACCGTAATTATGTTTTACTTCATCCATGACAAATGTGCTCTCTATCGAGCCTAAGCTTTCTATTGAACCCAATACGTTCAGTATGAATTCTTGATAATATTTCATATTGGGTGCGTGGATTTTTAACAGATAGTCAAAACTTCCCGATATGTTATAACACTCGGTTACCTCTGGAATGTCCTGAATGATCCGGGTAAACTCGGTTGCTATTTCCTGATTTATTCTGCTCAGCTTTACGTTGCAGAATACAATGAACCCTTGATTTAACTTTTCTGCATCCAGAATCGCAATATATTTTTTGATGTATCCTTCGTTTTCTAAACGTTTAAGCCGTTCGAATACGGGAGTTGAAGAAAGACTTACTTGCGCGGCAAGTTCTTTGAGCGTGAGTCGTGCATTTCCCTGTAACGTGCGGAGTATTTGTAAATCGACTTTGTCTATTTTAACCAGATTATTCATAGTCTGTTTTTTGAAATTCAATAATAGGAACTTGTTTAAGAGCCTGTCTAAATTTTCCAATAAAAAAATATTATCAGGTCATTTTTGCGTTTTCTTCCGGTCTATTTTCCCGTTTTCCCTCGTCAGATAGCCCGCTATCCTCCTCCTAAAAACAGAAAAATATCCTCGAAAGAAACTCTCAAAACTTACCCGAGTAAAATTTAGACAGACTCTAAAATTTTCGATAGAATAATTTGTTCGGGCTTTCTTTAAATTACCTTTCGCTTTATTTTTGTTTTTATTCGTCAAGCCTTTCGTTATTAACTTTATACAAACAGAAATATGTTCTTAAAAAAAATTCCCGAAACAAAACCGGATAAATTTTGAATAGGCTCGAAGCTCGTTACAAAAATAATGTTTTTCTTTTAATCGTTATAGACCGGAAGAAAATGCGGAAATGACCTGATTTTTTATTGTAGAGTTCAGACTTTAAGCTTTAGGATAATATTCTTTAGAATGGCGAATTTGAAGAATTTGTATAGATTAAAAAATCGAAACAATGAATATATTTAGAATAATTTTCTGTATTATTAAAATATATTGGATTATTATCCTGTATAATGTAGCTTTGTCGTTGTAAATAATAAACATATACTGTTATGTCAAAGAAAAATTATCATTTTGAAACTTTACAGCTTCATGTAGGGCAAGAACATCCGGACTCGGCAACAGATGCACGTGCAGTACCTATTTATCAGACCACTTCTTATGTATTTCATAATTCTCAGCATGCGGCCGACCGTTTCGGATTGCGTGACACAGGGAATATTTACGGACGGTTGACAAATTCGACTCAAGATGTTTTTGAACGGCGGGTAGCAGCTCTTGAAGGCGGGGTTGCGGGGTTGGCCGTCGCTTCGGGTGCCGCCGCTGTTACTTATTCTTTGCAGAATATACTTGGAGTGGGAGATCATGTTGTTGCCGCAGACAATTTATATGGCGGTTCGTTCAATCTCATTACGCATACGTTGGCAGCACAAGGTGTTAGCTATACTATCGTCAATGTGAATGATCTGAAATTGCTCGAGGCTGCAATCAGACCTAATACGAAAGCGATTTATGCCGAAACTTTTGGGAATCCGAATTCTGATGTGACGAATATCGATGCTGTTGCAGAAGTCGCTCATCGTCATAATATTCCGTTGATTATAGATAACACTTTCGGGACTCCGTACTTGATTCGTCCCATTGAGCATGGAGCGGACATAGTAATCCATTCTGCGACTAAATTTATCGGTGGACATGGTTCTAGTTTAGGGGGAGTTATTGTGGATGGCGGTAAATTCGATTGGAAAAAAGATGCAGAAAAATTCCATTCTTTAGCTAAACCAGATCCGAGTTATCATGGAGCTGTTTTTGCAGATGTGGCAGGACAAGCGGCATTCGTTACCCGCATACGGGCGGTCATTTTGCGTGATACCGGTGCTGCTATCTCTCCGTTCAATGCTTTTATCCTGTTGCAAGGGCTGGAAACTTTATCCCTGCGAGTGGAACGGCATGTCGAAAATGCTTTGAAAGTGGTTGATTATTTGAAAAATAATCCGAAAGTATCGAAAGTGAATCATCCTTCGCTACCGGATCATCCCGATCATGCCCTTTACGAAAAGTATTTTCCTAAAGGGGCTGGCAGTATTTTTACGTTTGAAATAAAAGGAGGAAAAGAAGAGGCCTGGAAATTTATCGATTCATTAGAAATTTTTTCGTTACTGGCCAATGTCGCTGATGTAAAAAGTCTTGTCATCCATCCATATACTACAACACATTCTCAAATGACACCGGACGAATTGGCGCAACAGCATATTACGCCTTCAACTATAAGGCTTTCGATAGGTACGGAACATATAGATGATATTCTTGCAGATCTTGATCAGGCATTTTCTAAAATTTAAACAGGCATGTCGGGAGATGTGACCATTGTTCGTTGGGATGGCAAGTATCGGGATGATTTCATTCGGTTGAACCGGGATAGATCGAACGGTATTTCAGGGTGTAAACCGATGATTTGAGAATTTTAAGAAAGTGAAAATAGAATTTGATTTTATATATTTTCTTTTTGAAAGGCGGTAAAAAGGACTGTTTTCTTGTTCGAATTTACATTCCTTTTTGTTTTTGGGGATAGAAGCGATACGTTTGTGAGAATCAAAAAGTTTGTAACATTATTTTTTCTAAAACTTTCGCATAATCTGTGTATTTCAATCACATTATTTCGTATTTTTGTGCTTTGAAAAACTTAAACTTGCATATATGTCTGAAAACAAGAGAATTAAAACCGCTTTGGTTTCGGTATTCCACAAAGATGGATTAGATGAGATATTAAAGAAATTACATAGTGAAGGTGTACGTTTTATATCTACCGGTGGTACGCAGGCTTTTATAGAATCATTGGGATTGCCCTGTCAAGCTGTTGAAGACTTGACCGGATATCCTTCAATATTGGGAGGGCGTGTGAAAACCCTTCATCCTAAAGTTTTCGGAGGTATATTATGTCGTCGTGAGCTGGAAGGCGATCAGAAACAAATTGCAGAATATGAGATTCCGGAAATAGATTTGGTGATTGTTGATCTTTATCCTTTTGAAGAAACTGTAGCTTCGGGAGCTGACGAAAGCGCCATTATCGAGAAAATCGATATCGGCGGTATCTCTCTGATACGTGCTGCTGCGAAAAATTTTAAAGATGTAGTTATTGTTGCTTCGAAAGGACAATATGCTCCTCTAATGCAGTTGTTGAATGAGAAAGGTGCAGAATCTTCGATAGAAGATCGTAAATGGTTTGCAAAAGAGGCTTTTGCCGTTTCTTCAGGATATGATACTGCTATTTTTAATTATTTCGATAACGGAGAAGGTTCTTATTTCCGTTGTGCCGAGAACGATGCCAAAGTATTGCGTTATGGCGAAAATCCTCATCAGAAAGGTCTTTTCTTCGGGAAGTTTGATGAAATGTTCGAACAACTTCATGGGAAAGAAATTTCATATAACAACTTATTGGATATAGATGCCGCAGTTTCTTTGATTGCGGAATTCGATGAATTGACGTTTGCCATATTGAAACATAATAATGCTTGCGGTTTAGCATCGCGTCCTGTATTGGTAGATGCATGGAAAGCTGCGTTGGCAGGCGATCCGGTGTCTGCTTTCGGTGGCGTATTGATCACAAATGGGAAAATCGATAAAGCAACGGCCGAAGAGATGAACAATATCTTCTTTGAAGTCGTTATTGCTCCGGGATATGATGATGATGCCTTAGCTGTCTTAAAACAGAAAAAGAATCGCATCATATTGGTTTTAAAAGAAAATAAAACAAAAGCTTTGCAATTCCGTTCTTTGTTGAATGGCGTATTGATGCAAGACCGGGATTTGCATCGGGAAAAACCCGAAGAATTGACTCAAGTTACCAATAAAGCGGTTCTTCCCGAAGAAGTTGAAGATTTGTTGTTTGCCAATAAAATTGTGAAACACAGCAAATCGAACGCCATCGTATTGGCCAAAGGAAAACAACTTTATGCAAGTGGAGTAGGGCAGACCTCTCGGGTAGACTCGTTGCGCCATGCGATAGAAAAGGCTAAATCGTTCGATTTCGATTTGAAAGGTTGTGTGATGGCTTCGGACGCATTCTTCCCTTTCCCTGATTGTGTGGAGATTGCTCACAAAGAAGGAATCGATACTGTTATCCAACCCGGAGGTTCGGTGCGGGACAACCAGACGATCGATTATTGTAATGAGAACGGAGTAGCCATGGTTACTACCGGTATTCGACATTTTAAACATTAAGATAGGGTATAGATCAGGTATCGGATATTTCCCGGAATGATCTGTGCTTTATAAAAATAAAATAGTAAGATGGGATTATTTTCTTTCACTCAAGAGATCGCGATAGACTTGGGTACGGCGAATACCATTATAATTCACAATGGAAAAATAGTGGTAGATGAACCTTCTATGGTTGCATTGGATAAACGTACCGATAAGTTGAAAGCAGTTGGAGAAACTGCTCGTCAGATGCATGGTAAGACTCATGAAAATATACGTACATTACGCCCTTTAAGAGACGGTGTGATAGCGGATTTCTATGCTGCTGAACAAATGATTCGGGGGATGGTGAAAATGGTGAATGCGAAAAACCGTTGGTTTACTCCCTCTTTGCGTATGGTAGTTTGTATTCCTTCTGGGAGTACCGAAGTGGAAATTCGTGCTGTACGGGATTCTGCCGAACATGCCGGAGGCCGGGATGTCTATATGATTTATGAACCGATGGCCGCTGCTATCGGAATAGGTTTGGACGTTGAAGCTCCTGAGGGAAATATGATTGTGGATATAGGTGGCGGTACTACCGAAATCGCCGTAATTTCATTGGGTGGAATCGTATCGAATAAGTCTATCCGTATAGCCGGGGATGATCTTACGGCCGACATTCAGGAGTACATGGGGCGTCAGCACAATGTTAAAGTCGGAGAACGTACAGCAGAAATGATTAAAATCAATGTGGGTTCGGCTCTTACCGAATTGGCTAATCCTCCGGAGGATTATATCGTACATGGTCCGAACCGGATGACGGCTCTTCCGATGGAAGTTCCCGTATCATATCAGGAAATATCGCATTGTATCGAGAAATCTATTTCAAAAATAGAAGCTGCCGTATTGAGTGCATTAGAACAAACCCCTCCTGAGTTATATGCGGATATTGTGCGCAACGGTATCTATTTGGCAGGCGGAGGAGCTTTGCTGAGAGGTCTGGACAAGCGTTTGACCGATAAGATCGGAATACCTTTCCATATTGCCGAAGATCCGTTGCATGCGGTTGCTAAAGGAACAGGGATTGCTTTGAAAAATATCGATAAGTTCTCATTCCTGATCCGGTAATACCGGGATTTAGATATAAGCGAGTCGCCGTTTGTCGGGAAGGAAGTATCCCTTTCTAACAGTCGGTGACTCGTAGTAGTAATAATTAGTCAGATTCGGCACATGCGCAAACTGATCTCTTTTTTGATAAATCACAGTCCGATCTTTGTGTATGCTTTTTATCTTGTCATCTGTTTTGTTTTGCTGTTCAAATTCAATTCTTATCAGCAAAGTGTCTTTTTCAGTTCGGCAAATGAAATGGCAGGCCGTTTCTATATAATGACCAGTGGAATTACAGGATATTTCGGGTTGCAGGAGATAAATCGGGATTTGCAGAGACAGAACGGCAATCTTGAGATGGAGCTCATTCGTTTGCGGGATGAAGTCAGTCGCTTGAGTGGAGATTCCCTGTTGGTTCGCACGTCTGCAGATTCATCTCTTTCTCGATATGATTTTCAAATTGCGCAGGTGATAAATAACAGTGTTGTCAGGGCACATAACTACATTACATTGAATAAGGGCAGAAAAGACGGAATTCATTCGGAGATGGGGGTAATTGATCAGAACGGAATTGTCGGCATTGTCAATGTTGTTTCAGATCATTATGCTGTTGCCATATCGTTATTGAATCCCAAATTAAGGTTGAGTTGTAAAGTAAAGGGCAGTAATTATTTCGGCTCTTTAGTATGGGATGGAAAAGATCCTCGTTTTGCCGTGTTGGAGGAGTTGCCCCGACATGTAAATTTTGTCAAAGGCGATACTATCGTGACAAGCGGTTACTCTTCTGTTTTTCCGGAAGGACTGATGGTGGGTACGGTCGACGGTTTCTCAAAACAGCGGAATGATAATTTTTATGCTTTAACAGTGAAACTATCTACTGATTTTTTCCGACTGAATGATGTCCGGATTCTGGATGATAAAGGACAAAAAGAACGTCGGATTTTGGAAATGGAGGCTAAAAAAGATGAGTAAATCGGCAATCGGTTATATATTTTCGTTTATTATACTGGTGCTGTTGCAAGTATCGGTCTTTAACCGTATTGCTTTGTTCGGATATGCCACCCCTTTTCTGTTTCTTTATTTCATCTTGAAATTACCTACAACGTTGTCTGCTAATTGGACAATGACTCTGTCGTTTTTGATGGGGCTTGTTATCGATATATTCAGTAATACACCCGGTATGTACGCTTTGGCATCTGTTTCCGTTGCTTTTGTAAGACGTACGTTTATCGCTTTGGTGTTACAGCGGGGTAATGAAGAAGTTTCATTAGTACCGTCGTTTCGTTCGTTCGGATCGGGATATTTCTCGATATATGCATTTTGTGTGATTTTTCTATTTTGCATTTTAGTTTTTATTATAGAAGCTTTTTCATTTTTCACCCCTTTGATTCTCGTATTACGTATTTTGTCAAGTACTTTGCTTACGTTTATTTTGATCTTGGCATTGGAAAGCTTAAATTGGAAAAAGAAGTGAACGTCGATTACAATTTAGGAAACCGCAAGTGGGTAATCATCGGTATCATGACTGTTGTGGTCTTGATCTATCTGGTACGTCTTTTTACATTACAGGTATTGGATAATGATTATAAACGGTTTGCCGATAGTAATGCGTTTCTTAAAAAGATACAATACCCTTCACGGGGACTGATTTATGACCGGAACGGTAAATTATTGGTCTATAACCAACCGGCATACGATGTTATGATGATTGTTCGGGAGATTCAGGAATTTGACACGTTGGATTTTTGCCGGACACTGGGTATTACTCGCGAACAGTTCGACCGTCGTTGGGCTATGGTAAAAGATCGCAGGTTAAATCCCGGATATTCGGCCTATACCCCTCAGACATTTATCTCCCAACTATCAGCACAAGATTATGGCCGTTTGCAAGAAAAATTGTACAAATACCCCGGTTTTTTTATTCAAAACCGTATCCTCAGAGAGTATGCCGTAAATAGTGCCGCTAATGTTTTGGGAAATATCAGGGAAGTATCTCCTCGCGATCTTGAGAAAGACGATTATTATATCCGGGGCGATTATACCGGTGATCTTGGCGTAGAAAAATCTTATGAAAAATATTTGCGAGGCGAAAAAGGCGTAGAAATATTGCTACGGGATGCACATGGCCGGGTAAAAGGAAAATATGAAGACGGAATATATGATATCGCTCCTAAGTCGGGTAAAAACCTCAAACTCTCTATCGATGCCGATTTGCAGCAATACGGAGAGTATTTAATGCAAAATAAGATCGGGGCTATTGTCGCCATAGAACCTTCGACCGGAGAAATATTGGCATTGGTGTCGAGTCCGACGTATGATCCTTCGATATTGGTCGGTCGCGAACGCGGAAAGAATTATCTGATGTTGAATAAAAATCCTTATAAGCCGTTATACGATAGGGCATTTATGGCTGCATATCCTCCCGGATCGACCTTTAAACCGACTCAAGGACTTATATTCTTGCAGGAAAAAGTGATAACTCCCGCGACCTTGTTTCCTTGTTATCATGGCTTTGTAGCCGGTGGCTTGAGGGTCGGATGCCATGCTCACGGATCGCCTTTGGGGCTTCTTTCGGCGTTGCAGACTTCGTGTAATGCCTATTTTTGCTATGGTTTGCGGGCAATGCTTGACAGTCGTTCTAAATATAAAAACACGGCAGAGGCTTTTGATATATGGAAAGATTATCTTGTTTCGATGGGATATGGCTATCGGTTAGGAATAGATTTGCCGGGAGAAAGTCGGGGATTTATTCCGAATAGCAAGTTTTATAATAAAATATATGGTGAGAATCGCTGGCGGGCGCTGACTGTAATTTCTATCGGCATAGGTCAGGGCGAAGTTTTGGCTACACCGTTGCAAATCGCAAATTTGGCGGCTACGATTGCAAATCGGGGATATTTTTATACACCTCATGTCGTAAAAGAAATACAAGATACGGTTTTAAATGAAGAGTTCAGGCAGCGTCGATATACACATATAGATAGTGAATATTATAATTATATAGTAGAAGGAATGCGAATGGCTGTTACGGGAGGAACTTGTCGGGTTGGAGCTATTCCGGGAATAGATGTTTGCGGAAAGACGGGTACGGCGCAAAACCCTCATGGAAAGGATCATTCTGCGTTTATGGGATTTGCCCCGATGGACAATCCTAAGATCGCAATAGCCGTCTATGTAGAGAATGCAGGATTTGGAGCTACTTTCGGAGTCCCGATAGGAAGCCTGATGATCGAAAAGTATCTGAATGGTTTTATAGCTCCTGAGAGAGCTTATTTAGAAGAAAGAATGGTAACATCAAATACAATGATATACAGTGGCATTAAGGGAAATTAGTATATGGAAGTCTATTGATTGGTACACGATCGGATTATATACGGTGCTTGTATTTATCGGATGGGTGAGTATCTATGCCGCAAGCTATAATTTCGATGATGCCAGTATATTCGATTTTTCGGAACGTTCCGGGAAACAATTATTGTGGATCGGGCTTTCGTTCGGTATAGCGTTCGTATTGCTGATGCTTGACAGCCGCATGTATGAAGCTTTGGCCTATCCTATTTACATCGGTTTTATGATACTTCTGGTAGCGACTATTTTTTTAGCACCGGAGATTAAAGGTTCTCGGTCATGGCTGGTATTAGGACCGGTAAATATTCAGCCGGCCGAATTTGCAAAATTCGGGACTGCATTGGCGTTAGCACGTCTGATCAGTTCATATAATTTCGTGCTGACCGTGCCGTCTAATTTTTTTAAAGCCTGCCTTTTGATTTTGTTACCTATGGCATTGATCATGATGCAGAAAGAGACCGGATCGGCTTTGGTATATGCCTCATTGATATTTATGCTTTATCGTGAAGGCATGACCGGACTGATTCTTTTTGCCGGGTTATGTTCGATCGTTTATTTTGTGGTAGGAGTGAAATATAGCGATATGTTGTGGGGAAGTACCCCTGTGGGTGAGGTGCTTGTGCTGGCATTGATCGTTTTGGTCATAATCGGTATGATCGCTTATTTTTATAAAGACTCTGTCGTGGTACGGAATCTTCTTTTGCTGTCGGCATCGGTTTCCGTAATTTGTTATCTGCTGTCTGTTTTAGGAATATCTTTTAATTGGGTATATGTTATCTTATCATTGATTTTTCTATCCTCTTTGTATATTGTTTTTTTATATCTGCAAAGTCGCAATACGAAACTTCTTCTTACACTTTGTTTTGCCATAGCATCGGTAGTTTTTCTGTTTTCGGTGAATTATGTGTTTACCGATATTATGGAGCCTCATCAGCAGACTCGTATTAAGGTCGCTTTGGGAATGGAAGATGATCCCAGAGGAGCGGGATATAATGTAAATCAATCGAAGATTGCAATCGGATCGGGCGGTTTATGGGGAAAAGGTTTTTTGAACGGGACACAGACCAAATTGAAATATGTCCCCGAACAAGATACCGATTTTATTTTCTGTACAATAGGCGAGGAAGAGGGCTTTTGGGGAGCATCTTTGGTTGTCATATTGTTTTTTGCCCTGATTTTGCGCATTATTCAGATTGCCGAACGCCAGAAGTCGGTATTCGGTCGGGTATATGGCTATTGTGTTGCCAGCATTTTGTTCTTCCATTTAGCTATTAATATCGGGATGGTAATCGGGTTGTGTCCGGTAATAGGTATTCCTCTTCCGTTTTTCAGTTATGGAGGTTCATCCCTTTGGGGATTTACTATTTTGCTATTTGCTTTGCTTCGTATCGATGCCGGGCGATTAGAGAATTATTGATGGGCTGAAGATCTCTCATATTCATTTCAAGGGGCTATTTTTTGTTTCAGAGGCCGGTATGGCTTCTGTAAAATCAACATGCTTGTGTCTATTAAGCGATTAATTGTATTTTTTGGTATAAATGGTGTACTTTTTGATTTATTCTAAAAAGACTGTTTGAAAGAATCTTTTTAAAGTATATTTTTGGAAAGAGAAGTTTAATAGGCAAAATTATAGCGTGTAGACATCCTTATCAATTAATAGCGAAAACTTAAATTTGATCCGTATGAAAAATAAAATTCTACTACTTTTTGTAACTCTTTTTTCTGTTTTTACCGCATCAGCACAGATTACGATCAAACGCGTAGCCGGATGGCATGAAAGTGCTTACATTACTTGGGATCCATATCCGGGAGCTGATATGTACAATGTGTATGTCAAAGAGGTTTCATCGGCTGAATGGATTCGATTGGATACAGAACTTATCCGTAATTACGGTTATTACGGAAGAGCCGATATGGTGGGGCTTAAAGTAGGTCATTATCACTTTAAATTGGAGGCGACACAATCGGGAGATGTTATTGCCGAGAGTACGGTGATCTCGGATGCCGTTTCGGTGAGTGCTTATGATCGCGGAGGATTTGCTCACAAAGACGGAATCGCTGTGGGAGCATATAATAATGACGGTACGCTCAAAAGCAATGCCCGGGTATTGTATGTGACAAACGAAAATTTTAATACGGTTTCTTTGGAGGTAACCGGAGCCGTTTCGAATCCTTGTGTCGGACTTGGAATGATATTGAAAGGTTATGAGAAAGGACGCGAAACCCGACCTTTGTCGATCCGTTTTATCGGGAATATCACCAATGCAGATCTCTCTCAATTGTTGTCCGATGTCAATGGCCTTCAGTTGAAAGGGAAAAATAACAGCATCCCAACTCAGATAACATTAGAAGGGATCGGCGATGATGCAACGGTAACCCATTTCGGCTTTGCTATTATTGGTGCCAATAATGTCGAAATCCGGAATTTGGGATTTATGCTTTTCAATGATGACGGCATTTCGATCAAAGGGGCTTATAAAGTCTGGGTGCATAATTGTGATATATTTTATGGTAAGGCCGGTAGTGCCAGCGATCAGGCAAAAGGCGATGGATCGCTCGATGTGAAAGACAATACCCAATACGCTACATTTTCGTATGTACATTTCTGGGATTCGGGGAAAATGTCGCTTTGCGGTATGAAATCGGAAACCGGGCCCAATTATATAACCTACCATCACAATTGGTTCGACCATTCCGATTCGCGTCATCCACGTATCCGGACGATGACAGTGCATGTATATAACAACTATTATGACGGTAATGCGAAATACGGAGTCGGAGCAACAATGGGATCGAGTGTCTTTGTTGAAGGGAATTATTTCCGTGCCGTGAATCGGCCGATGATGTCTTCTCGGCAGGGAACGGATGCTACGGGAGATGGCACCTTCTCCGGAGAAAATGGTGGTATGATTAAATCTTACAAGAACATTTTTGTTGAGACGGGGAGCAATTTTAGTTACATCACCGCCAATGAAGTAGAAAATTCGAGTGCGACATTTGTCAGTGCTACCGATTTTGATGCTTACCAGGCTTCTGACCGAAACGAAATTGTGCCTGCGACTTATAAAACACTTGCCGGAGGAACGGTTTATGACAATTTCGATACCGATGCTTCGCTGATGTATTCGTATGTTCCCGATGATGCATTGGATGTCCCGGCCAAAGTAAAAGCCAATGCCGGGCGTATGTATGGTGGCGACTTTTCTTGGGAAGGCTTCGACAATTCATCCGATGATGCCGATGATCAGGTGAATGCCAAATTGATGGATGCGATAAAAAATTACCATACTTCGTTACTCGAAATAGCATCATTCAGTAAAACGAACACGGCTCCTGAGACCTATACGGTTACCTATTATAGCGATGCCGAAGGGACATTGCCGTTTATTGTGATGAGCGGGCAGGCACGTGTGATTTATCCGGAAACCGCCCCGGTTAAGGACGGATATGTTTTTGTCGGTTGGAACATTCCGCAAGGAAAAGCGTTGACATCCGATATTTCGATCTTCCCGGCATTTTCAGACGGTAGCAACAGCGTAGTTGGCGGAGGTCAAGAAGTTGTCGTAAACAAATGGACCTTTACCGCATGGAGTTCTGAAACGCAAGCTGCGGTAAGCCATGCTTCGTCGGGCTGGACAAAACTTTCGGATGGCTCGAATCGTTATGATAAGTCGTTTGCGACGGCAACCAATCTCGAATTTTCTGAAACGGAGGGCCTTTCGGTAAATGGTAGTGTCCGGATAAGTTTTGATAACAGTAAAGGTCAATATTTGCAAGGCTCGTTTACGATGAATGTCCCGGTAACGACCGGTCAAAAAGTTACGATTACTTTTTCTAATACGGGAAATTCTAATGGTACCAGAAATCTTTTAATCGATAATGAAGTTATAAGTTCATCTTCCGGTACAAGCAAGGTAAAAGCCGAGTATTTTGTGCCTGAAGGAAAAACGGTTGTTGCCGTGAAAGGTGACGGTAGCCTGAATTATTATGATATAACGGTTACTGAAGAGGCGCAATCGTTGCCTAAACCCGATTTCGCATATGATAAAGATGTCTTTACGGCAGATAGGGCTGCAGTACAGAATCTATTCCCGGTTTTGATAAACGGATCGGACGGGACGGTAACATTCAGCAGTTCCAATGCTTCGGTTGCGACTGTCGATCATAATGGTATTGTCACCCTTGTCGGTTTAGGGGTTACGGTTATAGAAGCGACCGTGGCAGCAACCGAGAATTTCAGTGCTGCATCGGCTCGATATCGGCTTACGGTTATCGACTCATCCATTCCGACATATACGGTGACGTTCATGGATGGGGATGTTGTTTATGAAATTATGGAAAGGCAGACGACCGTTTGTTATCCTGCCGAGAATCCGGAGAAAGAGGCTTATATTTTTGCAGGTTGGGATGTCGCCGAGGGTACGGTTTTGAGTTCGTCCTTGATTGTAAATGCCATTTGGATACCCGTTCCGACCTATACGGTAACTTTTGTTATAGACGGCGTATTTTATACGCAAATGGAAAACCAGACAAGAGTGGTATATCCTGCTACACCCCAGAAAGACGGATATGTTTTCGGAGGTTGGGATATAGCCGAGAATACCCCGTTGACCGGAGACCTTGTAGTGAAGGGAAGCTGGGAAAATTATGCTTCCGGAAGAATCGTTCTCGAATCGGGACAGTTCCCGGCTGGATATGCTTTGGATGGCGTTTCGTTCGGGACAGAGTATACATATTCTTCAGATACGAGAAATGCCAAGTTGTTTACCCTTGCAGCCGGTACTCATACGGTGACTATTCCGGACGGTATGAACGTCTCTTATGTCGCAATTACGGCTTGTGCCCAGAATAATGAAGATAGTAAAGCCATGTTGACGGCATTTAATGGTGAGACCGAAAACTTTGGTTTCTCGGGACGTAAAACCCTTCCGTATAAAACCGCTGAATTTGATAATCTGGATATTACAAAGAGTTTTACTTTTTCGATTAATTATGCGGTAGGAATCAAGATCGAGCTTGATGTAACTGAACTCGCTTCGGGACTTGACAAGACGTTCACGCCAGAAACCATTCGTTATAATGGAACTTTTGCAGAAGCCGATGGGCGTATTGAAGTTTATGATATTGGCGGTTCGTTGATAATGAGTCGTGAGAATATTGTCGACTTGAGTGGGTTGAATAAAGGATTTTATATCGTACGCTGCGAAAAATCTGTATTGAAGATATACCGATGATATTATTGCTGGTCTGACATGACTTTTCGGCGTGAAGATTGGCCGATCAGCCTATAAAAAGAGGACCTCTGAGATGTCGTTTTTCTCAAAGGTCCTCTTCTTATTTATGGTATTCTATTTGTCCTTTTATTGGTGTTGTTCCCGTAACAGATCATTTACCGTTTTCACCGGATTGAATGTGGAGATCGGGACTTCAACAAACACCGTATTCCAATCGGACATGGCTCCGTTCCACAGTCCCGGCAACTCGAGGGCTTTCAACTCTTTCCCGTTTTTTGATTTTAGCGATATGAATCCTGTATTCTTATCGACAAATTCCGGAAGATTATATTTCTCACCCTTCTTGTTCTTAACGGCGCAAACCAAATCTACCGGGTTGAAATGAGTCGATGCGTCGAACATTGCTTTCGATTCGGGGTCCTTAAGGTTGATTTGCGAACTTTCAAGAATTTGTAACGAGTAAGACCCGTCTTGGTTGTAAGCAAGGAATGGTCCGCCTCCGGGTTCGCCTACATTCTTTACCATACCGCAGACACGGATAGGACGTCTCAGTTTCTTCAATAGATAAACGACCAGATCGCTGTCTTCGAGTATTTTGGTCTCCGGGTTGCGGACAAATAATTTCTGTTGGACGAAAGCGATGATTTCCCGGACATTGTCCATGGTGTATTTGCCGCTTTCCAACAATTCGGTATATGCGTCGATTTGCTGTTGTAAAGAGACTAATACCCCACCGATTACTTTCTTAAATAAAACCGTCGAATCTTTGATCTTGTCGGGTACGACATTATCTATGTTTTTGATAAAAATAACATCGGCATCGATGTCATTCAGGTTCTCGATCAAAGCGCCGTGACCTCCCGGACGAAAAACCAGTTTGCCATTATCCCTGAACGGCTCGTTTTGCATATTGGCAGCAATTGTGTCCGTAGAAGGCTTTTGTTCAGAGAAAGTAACCGAATATTTTACGTTGAATAGTTTCTCGTAATCTGATTTTTTATCAGAAACCAATTGCTTGAAATAGGGTAAATGTTCTTTCGATACCGTAAAATGAACGTTGACGTTCCCGGCCGCATTGCGTGCATATAGAGCTCCTTCGGCAAGATGCTCTTCCATAGCCGTACGGCTCGAGTCTCCGTAGTTGTGGAATTTCAACATCCCTTTTGGTAAAGAACCGTAATTCAAACCCTTGTCCAACAAAAGATTGGCGACTACCGGTTTGTATTTCTTTTCTGCGATGAGTGAAGGAATATCTTTCCCTTCATTCTTCATACAGGCGGCATTCAAATCGTTGTAGAAAGCAAAATGAGTAATATTATCGAAAAACTTCTTCTCAAAATCGGTTGTCGGCACATCGTAAGTTGCGTCTAAAAATTCGAACAGATTTTTAAACATTCGGCTGGCTGCACCTGAAGCCGGAACAAATTTTACGATAACGGGATTTCCCGACAAATAATTTTCCCATGTTTCGAGATAATGTTCGCATTCTTTTTCGTCCAAAGACAAAATGCCATTACCGATAGAGGCCGGTGAGTTCAATTTCAAAAACGGAAATCCTGTTTTAAAACAAGAAAGTTGTTCTTCGATTTGAGATTCGCTGATACCTTTTTTATTCAACAAATCACGGTCTTCCTGTGTCAAAGTCATAGTATATTATTTAGTTAATGATATTTCCAAAACCACTCAAATTTACAAAAACCTTATTAAATTCGTGAATAATAAGTTCAAAAAATATATATTTGAATCGTTTTTATTTGGTAAAAAAAGATAAGATTATGGGAGAGAGTACATATTTTACTGTTCCTGAACAGAAAGAATTCCTGTCTGCTTATCGGGCATTATGGAGATCCTCTCATTCATTGATTGGAGAAGACGATTTTAAACGCATTCGCGAGATGATTACCGGCGCGATAAAAGAGGGTAATTATCTGCGCGATAAAAATGGCGTGAATGTCTTGCTGCGGAATATTAATACGGCGCTTATTCTTTCGAAAGAGGTAGGCCTCGAGCGAAGTACCTTGATCGCCGTTTTGATCTATAATCTGGTATCCGACGGAAGTTATACTCAAGAACAGGTCGAAGATCTTTTTGGAACCGATATCGCTAAAATCATACGCGGACTTATTAAGGCAAACAGTCTTTATGCCAAACAAGCTACCGTAGAGAGCGACAACTTCAGAAAATTGTTGTTGACTTTTGCAGAAGATGTGCGGGTGATCATTATCATGATTGCCGATCGCTTGTGCCTGATGCGAATGATCAATCATCATCCTAATGAACAATTTCGTGTCAATGTTGCTTGTGAAGCATCTTATTTGTATGCCCCGTTGGCTCATCGTTTGGGGCTTTATACGATCAAATCCGAGTTAGAAGATCTATCTCTGAAATATACCGATCGGCCTACATTTAATGAAATTGCCAGAAAACTGAACGAGACAAAGGCGGCTCGGGATAAATATATTTATGAATTCATTAAACCGGTGAAAGCTAAATTGGAGGCTGCCGGGTTGAAATTTGAAATTAAAGGAAGAACAAAATCCATATCTTCGATTCTCAATAAAATAAGAAAACAGAAAGCCGAATTAGAAGATATTTACGATTTGTTTGCGATACGTGTTGTATTGGATACTCCCGAAGAACAGGAGAAAGCCGACTGTTGGAAAGTCTATTCTATCGTTACCGATATGTATCAACCCAATCCGAAGCGCTTAAAGGATTGGCTTTCGATCCCAAAAAGTAACGGATACGAATCTTTGCACATAACGGTATGGGGACCTGAAAACCGTTGGGTGGAAGTGCAGATACGAAGCAAACGTATGGATGAGATTGCCGAAAGGGGATTGGCAGCGCATTGGAAATATAAAGGCTTAAAGAGCGAAAGCGGATTGGATGACTGGCTGAATAATGTCAGGGATATTTTGGAATCTGCCGACACGACCGGTCCTATGGAACTGATGAAAGAGTTCAAAATGGATCTTTATGATAAAGAGGTTTTCGTATTTACGCCCAAAGGTGATTTGTATAAATTACCGAAAGGAGCGACGGTCCTTGACTTTGCCTTTTTGATTCATACCGCACTGGGAAGCAAATGTGTGGGTGCAAAAGTAAATGATAAGAATCAGCCGATCAAATATCTGCTGAAGAGCGGGGATACGATCGAAATATTGACTTCGCCTTCTCAGACCCCGAAGCAGGATTGGCTGAATATTGTGGCAACATCTAAAGCTCGGGTGAAGATAAAACAGGCATTGAACGAAACTGCCTATAAAGAAGCCGAATTCGGAAAAGAATTGTTGCAACGCCGTTTTAAAAACAGAAAGATCGATGTTGACGAGGCGATAATGATGCGCCTGATAAAGAAGATGGGCTATAAAACGGTTACCGATTTTTATTTCGATTTGTCACAAGAAAAAATCGATGTAAATGCCGTGATCGATTCTTATCTCGATTTAGACAAGAAAGAGAATGAAGAGTCGGTCGAGTTGCGTACTGCCGAAAGTTATGTGCAACCTCTTTCCCCCGAAGAGTTGGGAAAAGAAGATGTCTTGGTGATCGATAAAGATTTGAAAGGGGTCGATTACAAATTGTCGAAGTGTTGTAATCCTATCTATGGAGATGAAATATTCGGATTTGTTTCCACGCAGGGAAGCATTAAGATACATCGGATGGATTGCCCTAATGCGTTGGCTTTAAGAACCCGGTTCGGATACAGAATTGTCAAGGCTCGTTGGTCGGGGAAACAAGGCTCACAGTATGCTACGGTCTTGCGTGTGGTCGGCAATGACGACATCGGTATTGTGACAAATATAACATCGATTATTTCAAAAGAGAAAAACATTACGATGCGAGGCATATCTATCGATTCTAATGACGGACTTTTTCAAGGACATATTACGGTTTTGGTCGATGATTTGTCTGCATTGAATGCTTTGATGAAAAAATTGAAGACCGTAAAGGGTGTTAAGAGTGTAGATCGGGTTACGTTGAGTTAAATGATATTTAGATAGATAATATATGAAAAGAATCTTTTTTATTTCGATTATCGGTTTAGCCCTGTTTTCAGGGGCATGTTCAAAAAAAAATAATCCGGCTGCCGAGCAATATCAGAAAGCCGAAGAGCTATACCGGCAAGGGGATTATGCACGAGCTAAAGTTGCGATTGACAGTATTGCCAAGATCGATCCTCGGGCATTTGATGAAATTCGTGCCGGAATGCAATTGATGCGCCGTGTGGATTTGAGTATAAATGAACGTAATCTCGCTTATGTGGATAGTTTGTTGCCTATACGTCAAGCCTTTCAGAAAGATTTACTCTCTAAATTTAAGTTGCAGAAAGATGAAAAATATCAGGAAGAGGGTAATTATGTTTTCAAAAAAGACCGGAATGCCGGGAGTGTCAACCGTTCATGTTTGCGCATTCAGGTGACAGAAGATGGACAGATGCAGTTGATGAGTGTCTATTCCGGAGCGACAAAATTGAATCATGAGTCGGTAAAAGTGGAGTTACCGGACGGGACATTTGCTCTTACATCGGTTATTCCTTATGACGGTGCGAATAATTATCGTTTTGTAAATGCCGGAAATACGACTGAGGTTGTGACGTATAAAGGGAAACAGATGCGTTCGGTAGCAGATTTGGTTTATAATAGTAATGGTGCAAAAATAAAGGTAAGTTATGAAGGTAAGCGACCTTTCTCTTTTATTATGGATAATAATACAAGAGAAGCTATTAGTGCTTCTTATGAACTTGCTTTGGTGATGTCTGAAATAAAACAACTTCAGCGGGAAAAGGCTATTGCCACTAAGACTATCGAAATATTAAAGAAGCAAATTGCTGATCACGAACATGATAGTCTCGATAAAAAATCATGATTAGAAATGGTATAGATCGTTAAAATCTGAAAAATTTAATATACAACTATTTAACCATTTGCAAATGAGTAGTTTATAAATTTTGT
>NZ_CEVCIF010000038.1:0-34464 GCF_982245605.1 Coprobacter fastidiosus
CATTTTGTGTATGAATTAGTTGGCTAATTTTATGCTATTTACTGAATCTCCCTTTCTATGCGGCGGAGAAAATGTCCTATTTTCTCCGCCGCATAGAAATTTATTTGTTTTTTGCCTCTTTCTCGATTCGGATGCGGGCATCTACCGCAATAATACCTTTTTTAGTTGCCAAAAGCGGATTGATATCCATCTCTTTTATTTCTGTAGCGAAACGCAATAATGTAGATAGACGGACGATGATTTCGGCAAACTGGATTTCATCGATAGGAGCTTCTCCTCTGACTCCCCGAAACATTTTGTAAGCACGCAGGGAGCGAATCATAGAGAGAGCTTCGTTTTCACTTAAAGGTGCTAATCCCGAAGCGATGTCTCTTAATATCTCTACAAAAATTCCTCCTAACCCGCAAAGGATGACATGTCCGAAATGAGGCTCGTACTTTGCTCCTACGAAAAGTTCTTTTCCTTGTAACATCGGTTGTACCATTATTGCGGTTACTTCGGGAAGTTTCATCATCCGATCAAATTCGAAAGCGAGATGCTCTTCCGATTGAATATTAAGAACTACTCCTCCTATATCGGACTTGTGGACAGGTCCTACTACCTTTGCGACTAAAGGAAAATCTAATTGTCTGGCTTTTTTAAGAAGCTCTTCTTTCGAAGAAGAAACGATTTCTGAGACTATTGGAATTCCGGCGGCAGAGAACAGAGACTGGACATGATTGTGCGGAAGATACCCGTTTTCTCCTATGTCATCGATAATCCTGCGTATTTCCGGTACGTTTACCCCGTATAATTCTATTCCGCCATTGGTCGGCTTCGAAGCATTGAATACTCGTGCGACAGCAGTTGCTAAAGCGACTTCATCCGAAAAATTGACATGTCCCTTATTCAGGAAATATTCAACTTCTTTCCCGGCGGTTACTACGGATGGGAGCACAGGGAATATCGGTTTGCTGCATTCTTCCATTTTTCGGTGCAACACATCATAGGCATCGTAAACTTTTACCAGTCCCGGACTACCGAAGATAACGGCTATTGCATCTATTTCGGGAGTATTTTCACAAAAGTCTATAGCTTTTTCCAAATGTTCGGGAGTTCCTGTAGCCAAGATGTCGATCGGGTTTCCGACCGAAGCTCCGGGATAAAGCTCTTTTTTTAGTTTTTGTGCAGCCTCTCCCGAAAGTTCAGGAACATGCATTCCCCCTTTAGAAAGAGCATCGGTCAACATTACGGCCGGACCTCCGGCATGTGTAACAATGGCGAAATTGCGGCCTTTGATTTCTTTTAAATTAAAAACGCAGGCGACGGTCGTCAGTTCTTCACGGCTGAAACAGCGTACGATTCCGGCTTTACGGAAGAGTGCTTCGACAGCCAAATCCGAGCTTGCCATAGCTCCGGTATGTGAAGAGGCTGCACGACTTCCCGATTCTGATGATCCCGATTTTATTGCAGCTATTTTGCATCCTTTCCGAATTAGAGAGGAAGCATGCAAGAGCATACGGTCGGGGTCTTTGATGTTTTCGATATAAAGGATTTTGATCGGTGTGGATTCTCCCGGAATATAAGAGCGGTCAAGATATTCCAAGACATCTTCGACTCCGATCTGCGGTGCATTTCCGACCGACCATACAGAATTGAACCGCAGTCCTTTGCCGATAGCGGACTCCATGATATATACGGCAGTAGCTCCAGAACTCGATATCAGATCGACACCTCGGGAATCGAGTTCGGGAATCGGCAGAGTGAATACGCTCCGGTGGTGACGGTTCATCAAACCTATGCAATTCGGTCCGATTAGCGATGCCTCGTATTTATTCGCAGTCTTTAAAATTTCCTGTTCTAATAGGAATCCCTCATGAGTTTCTTCTCCGAATCCGGCCGATATAATAATAAATGCTTTGGTATTGCGGGTCGAAGCCAGCTCTTCTACAATAGAGGGGCAAGCTGCTGCCGGAACGGCTAATATCGCCAGTTCTGTGTTTGGCAATGATGTTATGTCGGGAAAACAGGGAATACCTTGTACCTCTGTTTCTTTCGGATTTACTGCATATAATTTCCCGGGAAATTTTCCTTCCAGCAGATTCCGAATAATCTTTCCTCCGGGTTTTTGCGTATTATTCGATCCTCCTATGATCACAATACTTTCCGGAGCAATCAATTCTCTATTGATCATAATATATAAAATTCTTTATTTCAGATGATTTAGCAAAAAATTGCATACATATTCGTTCAAAGATAGCGATTTTACTTTTTCCTCTTATCGCATTGCGACAAAAATCGTATATTTGCAAATCATTTTGAAAAAGGAAAAGATAAAATCATATAAACCAATGGAAAAGAAATTCAAACGTACTCTCGTAACTACAGCGTTGCCTTATGCTAACGGCCCTGTGCATATCGGGCATTTGGCCGGTGTATATGTTCCTGCTGATATTTATACCCGATACTTGCGTCTCAAAGGAGAAGAGGTGATCCATATCGGCGGATCGGATGAGCATGGAGTACCTATTACCTTGAAGGCTAAAGCTGAAGGTATCACTCCGCAAGATGTAGTCGATCGGTATCATTCGATAATAAAAAAATCGTTTGAAGAGTTTGGAATTTCTTTCGATATATATTCCCGTACCTCTTCCGATATCCATACGAAAACAGCTTCCGAGTTTTTCCGGAAATTGTATGACAAGGGAGTTTTTATCGAGAAGACGACGGAGCAGTATTATGATGAAGAGGCTAAGCAGTTCCTTGCCGACCGTTATATTACCGGTACTTGTCCGCATTGTAAGAATGAAAGGGCTTATGGCGATCAATGTGAAGCCTGCGGAACATCTCTGAATGCGACGGATCTGATCAATCCGAAATCGGCAATCAGCGGCAGTGTTCCGGTATTGCGGGAAACTAAACATTGGTATTTGCCTCTCGATAAATATGAAGATTTTTTGCGTAAATGGATTCTGGAGGATCATAAGGAATGGAAATCGAATGTTTACGGTCAATGTAAATCTTGGCTCGATATGGGGTTGCAGCCTCGTGCCGTTAGCCGGGATCTTGATTGGGGAGTTCCTGTTCCGGTAGAAGGCGCTGAAGGCAAAGTATTATACGTTTGGTTCGATGCTCCTATCGGTTATATTTCCAATACGAAAGAGTTGTTGCCCGATAGTTGGGAACGCTGGTGGAAAGATCCGGAGACGAAGTTGGTTCATTTTATAGGAAAAGATAACATTGTTTTTCACTGTATCGTATTCCCGGCGATGTTGAAAGCCGAAGGGAGTTTTATTCTTCCGGAAAATGTTCCTGCAAACGAATTTTTAAATCTTGAAGGAGACAAAATTTCTACATCTCGTAATTGGGCGGTATGGTTGCATGAGTATTTGGTCGATTTCCCGGGTAAGCAAGATGTGCTGCGTTATGTTCTTACTGCAAATGCTCCGGAAACGAAAGACAATGATTTTACTTGGAGAGACTTTCAGGCACGAAACAACAATGAGTTGGTTGCCGTATTAGGGAATTTTGTGAATCGTGCAATGGTTCTTACACATAAGTATTTTGGAGGAAAAGTCCCGGCTTGCGGAGAGTTGACCGAGTATGATAAAGAGACGCTTGACGAATTTGCCGGAGTAAAGGTCGAACTTGAAAATTATTTGGAGAATTACCGTTTCCGTGATGCCCTGAAAGAGGCGATGAATCTTGCCCGTATCGGTAATAAATATTTGGCAGATACAGAACCTTGGAAATTGGCGAAGACCGATATGCCTCGTGTCTCTACGATTTTGAATTTGGCATTGCAGATTTCTGCTAATCTGGCGATTGCATTCGAGCCGTTTCTTCCTTTTTCTGCCAAGAAGTTGAGAGATATGTTAAATATGACTCATGCCGAATGGAACTTGTTGGGGAATACCGATATCTTACCTGAAGGGCAGCAGTTGAACCAGCCTGTTCTTTTGTTCGAAAAAATTGAGGATGCTCAAGTTGAGGCTCAAGTACAAAAACTGTTAGATACGAAAAAAGCGAATGAGCTGAAAAATCATCAGGCCGCTCCTGTTAGAGAAAATATCGATTTCGAAGATTTTATGAAATTAGATATTCGGGTAGGCAAGGTTTTGGAATGTCAAAAAGTACCTAAGGCGGATAAACTGTTGCAATTTAAAATCGATGATGGTTTAGGAGGGCGTACTATTGTTTCGGGAATAGCGAAACATTATAATCCTGAAGATTTGGTAGGAAAACAGGTTTGTTTTGTCGCTAATCTGGCGCCTCGTAAATTGAAAGGCATCGAATCGCAGGGAATGATTCTTTCTGCTGAAGATGCCGACGGCAAATTGGTTGTTGTAGAACCGGAACAGCATGTAAAACCGGGATCGGAAGTAAAATAAACCATAATATTTTTGTTTAAGAGAGGCTCTGTTTGAATTTTTTATCGGAAAATTCAGGAGGAATCTAAATATTAATAAATCCCCGGAGAAGTTTCAGTTTTCCCTCTTTGGGGATTTTTTATTCAACATGAAACATGTGGGCATCGAGATATGTCGGATAACTTGAAAAAGAAAACATTGACAGCTCTTATTTGGAGTTTTGTCGATAAATTCGGCCAGCAGTTTTTATACTTTGTAACGGGTATAATTCTGGCTATTCCTTTGAATCCGGTCGATTTGGGGAAGATGGCGTTATTGGCTGTATTTGTCGCTTTGTCGAGTATTCTTATAGACAGTGGATTCGGATCTGCTCTGATTCGTAAAAAAGAGGCGACCGATGCCGATTATAGTACTATTTTCTATTTCAATATCGGAGTCAGCCTTATCTTTTATCTCATCCTTTTCGCTTTAGCGCCGTTCATCGAGAGTTATTCGGGTGTTCCGGGGTTAGCGGCGGTTGCACGGGTTTCGTTTTTGAGTATTGTTTTTCTGGCATTCGGCATGATTCAGCAAACTCGTTTGATAAAATATATTCAATTTACGCAACTGGCACGTATAAATATTATTTCTCTGTTTTGTTCTTCGGTGTTTGCTGTCATTACCGCATTCATGGGTTGGGGAGTCTGGGCTTTAGTAATACAGTCTTTAGGAATGGCGATTGTAAAGTCTGTCTTGTTGTGGATTTACGGACGCTGGAGACCGAAGTGGATATTCAGAGTTGCCTCGATGAAAGAATTCTTCGGATATAGTTCGAGTCTGATAGGTACGGGGGTACTGAATACGATATTCAATAACATATACCCGTGGTTGATCGGAAAAGGTTATTCGACACAAGCGGTCGGTTATTATAATCAGGCTAATAAATTTCAGGATATGCCTTCGGCATTGATTGCCAATATTTTTAGGAGCGTTGCTTTTCCGGTATTGTCTTCGATTAATGATGACAGAGAGCGAATGATACGTGTTTTCGGGAAGTATATCCGGACGGTGTCTTTTATAATTTTTCCGATTATGTTTTTATTGATGCTGGTTTCGCAGCCTCTTATATCCATATTGCTTCCTGAAAAATGGGCGCCTTCTATTCCTCTCATGCAGGTATTGTGTATTTCGGGAGCATTTTCGCCTTTTATAATTTTATATTACGATTTATTCAATGCCGTAGGGAGGTCGGATATCAATTTGAAGATGGAGATTTTTAAAAAGATTTTTTTCATAATAGGAATACTTGTCTGTTTTAAATACAGTATAATGGCATTGATGTGGTTATGGGTGGTTTATACCCTTTGTTCTTTGATTGCAACGATGTTTTTAGCACATAAGTATGTAAATTATACAATGGGATCATTTTTTTTCGATATATTTCCCTGTTTATCTATATCTTTGGTAATTGCGGCAATGTCGTCCCTTTATTATCTGGTCTTTCAAGACCGATGGTTGTTGCTTGTTACGATTTCCGGAACATTCGGACTGCTTTATATTATTGCGGCACGTTTATTCCGGTTAGAAATGTGGCACGAATGCCTTCAGTTATTTAAAAAGAAAGTTTTGACAAACGGAAAATAAAAACATTTTGAATATGCAAATCGCTCCGATTGCTCTTTTTGTATATAACCGTCCCCGACATGTACGGTATTGTATAGAGTCTCTACAAAAGAATTTTTTTGCGGATAAGAGCGAACTGTTTATTTTTTCTGACGGGGTAAAGGATTGCGGTCAGGAAAAAAATGTGCGGTCGGTACGGGAGTATATACGTAATATACAGGGGTTTAAACGACTGCATATCGTAGAACAACCTGAGAATAAAGGATTGGCTTCGAATATTATTTCCGGAGTTACCGATTTGGTCGAGAAATATGGTCGAGTCATTGTTCTGGAAGATGACCTGATCGTCTCCCCATGGTTTCTTACTTTTATGAATGAGGCTTTGGAAACTTACAAAGATGAGGAGAGTATTGTAAATATAAATGGACATTTGCTTAAAGGCAAGGGAACATTTCCTGAAACTTTTTTACTGAGCTTTGCAAATAGTTGGGGGTGGGGCACTTGGAAACGGGGTTGGGATTTGTTTGAACCGGATGGAAAAAAACTGCTTCGAGAATTAGAAGCCCGGAACTTGACTCGTAAATTCGATTTTGACGGAGCTTATCATTTTACCCGGATGCTTAGGGAACAGATAGCCGGTATGAATAGTTCTTGGGCGATTCGTTGGAATGCTTCTATTTTTTTAAAGGGAAAGTTGTCATTAAACAGCGGTCGGTCGCTGGTCACGAATATCGGTTTTGACGGAACGGGAACGCATTGCGATAAATATGGGTTATTTGCGACGGATTTATATACGGGGCAGGTTAAGGTAGAGAAATTGTCTTTGCTACAAGAAAACAAGAATGCCCGGGAGATGTTGGCTCGTATTTATCGTTTCGATAACTCGTATTATAACAAAATAAGGGTTCGGATATTAAATTTTTTGCATAGATAAAGAGGGGAAAGTCTAAATATGAAAGTTGTTCTCGTTAGTACATATGAGCGTAAAGGCGGAGCTGCAATTGCCTGTTACCGTTTGAAAGAGGCTTTATTGAAAGAAGGGGTGGATGTGATGTTGTTGACGGCTTATAAAACTTCTGATGATCCTACGGTAATAACACCTTTTGATACGCGTTGGAAACGGCTGAAGAATCGTTTTCATTTTTATAAAGAACGATTTTCTATTTTTATAAAGAATGGTTTTTCCCGGAAAAATTTATTTGCTGTATCTATTGCCGATTCGGGAACGGATATTTCCGCTCTTCCGGTCATCCGGGAGGCCGATATTATTCATTTACATTGGGTTAATCAAGGATTTTTATCTCTTCAGAATATACATCAACTGATTAAACTTGGAAAACCGATGGTGTTTACGATGCATGATATGTGGTATTGTACATCGATTTGTCATCATGCCCGTTCTTGTGACCGTTTTATGTCGATTTGCAGGGAATGTCCTTATTTGCAATATCCGGGAGCATTCGATCTTTCCTATAAGGTTTGGTTGAAGAAACAGTTTCTGAGAAATCCGGATATTGTTTTTACGAGTGTCAGTCGTTGGTTGGCGAAAAGAGCTGGAGAAAGCGTTCTGATGGAGACCAATAAAATTTTTGTTATACCCAACGTTATCGATACAGAAGTGTTTTATCCGAGAGACAGAGAAAAGGTGCGTATGAGTCTGGGGATTTCTGATAATAGTAAGGTGGTTGTGTTCGGAGCTGCAAAATTGAATGACGAAAATAAAGGGTTTAAGCTGCTGAAACAATCTTTGAAAGACTCAAAGTATTGTCGGGAGATAAATCTTTTTCTGTTCGGAGAAATAAAAAGGGACAAAGACTTTCTAAAAGATATTCCTTGTAATTATCGTTATTTGGGAGAAATCGGCAATTCTGAAGATCTCGCCCGAATATATAGTGCTGCAGATGTTACGGTTATGCCATCACATTATGAGACATTCGGGCAGACTTTAGCGGAGTCTATGGCTTGCGGAACACCTGTGGTGGCATTTAATAGCAGTGGACAGACTGACATAATAGACCATTTGGAAAATGGATATTTAGTGACGTATCCTTTTACTTCGGACTTTGTAGAGGGAATGGACTGGGTTTTGGACCATACGAATCCCGAAATAAGGAAAAAGTGTATCGATAAGATAAAGCGATGTTTTTCACGGGATGTCATTGTCCGGCAATATCTCGATTTATATCACGATTTGTTTGTTAAAGATCAATTAAGAAAATAAAAATAATATGAAACCCTTGTTTTCGATAATAACGATAACTTATAATGCTGCCGAGACAATTGAAACCACATTTCGAAGTGTCGTCGGACAATCTTTTACCGATTATGAGTATATTGTCGTGGATGGTGATTCGAAAGACGGAACGGTAGATTTTTTGCGGTCTCGAAAAGATTGTTTGGCAGTGTTTATCAGTGAACCGGATAAGGGTTTATATGATGCGATGAACAAAGGAATGCATCTGGCAAAGGGAGAATATCTTATTTTCTTAAATGCCGGAGATACTTTTCATTCGGAAAATACTTTAGCGGATATTGCGGTTTCGATAGGGAGTTCCCGTCCTGACGTCATATACGGAGAGACAGCTCTTGTAAATGATAAGCGGGAGTTTTTGGGAATGAGAAGATTGAAAACCCCGGAAACACTTAATTGGAAAAGTTTCCGTATGGGAATGTTGGTATGTCATCAGGCTTTTATTGCAAAACGGACGCTTGCTCCCGATTATGATCTTTCTTATCGCTTCTCTTCTGATTTTGATTGGTGCATCCGTTGTATGAAAAGAGCGGGTACGTTATGGAATACGCACTTGACTTTGATCGATTATCTGAATGAGGGTGTTACGACTCGTAATCACAAAGCCTCTTTAAAAGAACGCTATAATATTATGGTCAAATATTACGGACGCATACCGGTTATGTTTTTACATTTATGGTTTGCTTTGCGTTTTTATACGGCAAAATGGATAAAAGGGCGAGTGTAGGTAGGAGTTTCGAGATAAAGATGTTTTTCTGAAAGGAAACATTTTTGTTCGTAAAAGTACTTCATCTCATTAATTTTAGGACAATCGAAAGTTTTTTTATATATTTACTTCGTATATTTGTCACAAGGTCCGGATGGCTTTGCCGGGCAACATTCATGCAAAGAAATTAATGAAATTAAATCAGAAATGAATTCGGGAAAAGCATATCTTTCATTTTATAGCGGGAAAAGAATTTTTATTACCGGTCATACGGGATTTAAAGGGAGTTGGTTGGTAAAGATTTTATCGATGGCAGGTGCGGAAATAAAGGGTTATGCTCTTCCTCCGGCTACAGATCCTGATTTGTATAGTGCCCTTGAGATAGACAAGCTTTGTACATCTGTGTTCGGAGATATTATGGATCGAGAGAAACTCATCCGTGAAATAGAGGATTTTGCTCCGGATGTGGTTTTTCATCTTGCGGCGCAACCGTTAGTCCGTCTTTCTTATGATATTCCTGCAGAAACTTTCGGCGTTAATGCAATCGGCACTGCGCATGTTCTGGATGCTGTCCGTAAGATAAATAAGCCGTGTACGGCGATTCTGATAACTACAGATAAAGTATATCATAATAACGAGTGGAATTTTCCGTACCGGGAAAACGACCGTTTAGGAGGATATGATCCGTATAGTGCAAGCAAGGCTTGTGCGGAGCTGGTTATCGACTCTTATCGAAATTCGTTCTTTAACCGGAAAAGTCATAATGATCATAAAAAAGCGATCGTAAGTGCCCGTGCCGGAAATGTGATCGGTGGAGGAGATTGGGCGAAAGATCGTCTCGTCCCGGATATTGTCAGGGCACTGCATAAGAGAGAGGAGATTGTACTTCGTAATCCGGCGGCCGTTCGTCCGTGGCAACATGTTTTAGAGCCGTTAGGCGGATATTTGTTGTTAGGTTATCTTGCATCGGTTCGGTATGCCGATTTGTCCAATGCTTATAACTTCGGACCTAATCCGGAAGATACGCTTACAGTCGAACAGATGACAGCTTTGGCGACAGATATTTGGGGAATCGGCAAATATCGAGTGGAACAAAATCTGTCAGCACCTCATGAAGCCGGGCTGTTAAAACTGGATATTTCTTTGGCTAAAGCCGAATTGGGATGGAAACCCGCTATGAATGCCCGGGAAGCGCTGGAGCTGACGTTGCAATGGTATAAAACATATTATCAGGATAAAGGATTCATTTCTGATTTGACAGAACAACAGATACAATATTTCTTCAGTAAGTAAATAACTAAAATCAAAATATGAGTACAAAAAGAGAACAAATCATACAGCTGGTAAAGGAGTATTATCGGGAAGAATTTGAAAGTAAAAAGAAAGATTTCGAGCCGGGAGATAAGATCTCTTACGGAGGACGGTTTTTCAATGATGAAGAAATGTGTGCTTTGGTCGATTCTTCATTGGATTTTTGGCTGACGACCGGAAGATATGCTGCCCGTTTTGAAAAAGAGATGGCTCAATTCTTAAATGTTCGCTTTTGCTCGTTGACCAATTCAGGTTCATCTGCGAATTTGTTGGCATTTATGGCTTTGACATCTCCGAAATTGGGCGATCGCCGAATTAAGAGGGGTGACGAAGTGATTACGGTAGCTGCCGGATTTCCGACAACTGTGACTCCTGTAATCCAGTTTGGTGCTGTTCCTGTGTTCGTAGATGTGACAATTCCCGGATACAATATCGATGTAACTAAGTTGGAGGATGCTTTTTCGGATAAGACGAAGGCTGTTATGGTTGCCCATACACTCGGTAATCCTTTCGACATAGCGGCTGTCAAGCAATTTTGCGATAAGCATGGATTATGGCTTATCGAAGATAACTGCGATGCCCTGGGCTCTCGTTATTTTATCGATGGGGAGTGGAAATATACCGGTACGATCGGAGATATAGGTACTTCGAGCTTTTATCCTCCTCATCACATGACAATGGGTGAGGGAGGTGCTTTATATACGAATAACCTGCAATTGAAACGTATTATAGAATCGTTCCGGGATTGGGGGCGTGATTGTTATTGTAATTCGGGGAAAGACGATACTTGCAAACGTCGTTTTACACAGCAATTCGGTGAATTACCGTTGGGGTATGATCACAAATATGTCTATTCTCACTTCGGATATAATCTGAAAGTTACCGATATGCAGGCTGCAATCGGGTGTGCTCAATTGCAGAAGTTGCCGGCTATCATAGATGCCCGTAAACAGAATTGGAAATATCTGAGAGAGAAATTATCGGTTTATGGTAATAAGCTGATATTGCCTGAACCGACCGAAAATTCTGATCCGAGCTGGTTCGGTTTTGTTATCAACGTAAGAGAAGATGCCGGATTTACTCGTAATGAAATTGTCGATTATTTAGAGAAAAACGGCATACAAACACGAATGCTGTTTGCCGGAAACTTGATTAAACATCCTTGTTTCGATGAGATGCGTACGAAAAAAGAAGGGTATCGTGTTTGCGGAGATCTGACAAATACCGATGCGATTATGAGCGATGTTTTCTGGATTGGCGTTTATCCCGGAATGACTCGGAAAATGCTTGATTTTATGATCGAAAAGATAGGAGAATTTTGTCATGCCCGTTAAAACTGTTTTGCTTACGGGAGGAAATGGTTTTATAGGGAAGAATCTCAAAGAGAGTTTTCTTGCGCAGAAATATAATTTGTTGACTCCCGGAAGTAAAGATCTCAATCTGTGCGATGAAGATGCGGTAGCCCGGTATTTTGATGAGCATCAGATCGATATCGTTATCCATTCGGCCGTAAAACCGAATCATCGTAATGCAAAAGATCTGAGTAATATATTTTATTCGAATACACGTATGTTTTTTAATCTGGAACGGTATTCTGACCGGTATCAGAAAATGCTCGTACTCGGGTCGGGTGCTATTTATGATTTACGGTACTACCGTCCGCTTATGAAAGAAGATGAATATACGCGTTTCTTGCCGGCCGATGAACATGGATATTGTAAGTATGTGTGTGAAAAGGTAATTGAAAAGAGCAGCAATATATATGATCTGAGACTGTTCGGAATTTTCGGGAAGTATGAAGATTATGCGATTCGCTTTATTTCCAATGCCATTTGTAAAACGTTGTATGATCTTCCTGTCACATTGCGTCAGAATAGGCGATTCAGTTATTTGTATGTAGACGATCTGCCTTCGGTTATAGATCATTTTATCGAGAATACACCTCAATATAAAGCATATAATGTTGTTCCCGATCAGGTCGTTTCATTATATGATCTGGCACGTATGGTGGTCAGGATATCCGGAAAAGAGTTGCCGATATTAGTCGGGCAAGAAGGCATGGGATCGGAATATAGTGGCGATAATTCCCGTTTGAAAAAAGAAATGCCCGATATTCGGTTTACTCCGATAGAAAAATCCGTAGAACAATTATACGAGTGGTATGCCGCTCATCGTGACGAGATTGATAAAAATGTATTGTTATTTGATAAATAAAACCTTTGTACTATGATTAAGACCAGTGATTTTTTGTTTAAGTATTTAGTAGAGAAACACGGTATCACAGATGTTTTTTTAGTTACGGGTGGCGGTGCGATGCACTTGAATGACTCTATCGGACGAAATCCCGATATTCGGTATATTTGTAATCATCATGAGCAGGCATCGGCGATTGCGGCTGAAGGGTATTATCGCGCTTCGGGCAAATTGTGTGTGACGAATGTAACGACAGGTCCTGGAGGAACAAATGCCGTAACCGGAGTTTTGGGACAATGGACAGATTCTATTCCGGCGATTTATATTTCGGGTCAGGTAAAACAGAGTACGACGATACATGCTTGTCCGGATTTGCATTTGCGGCAATTGGGTGATCAGGAAGCAAATATTATCGATATTGTGAAGCCGATCACAAAGTTTGCCGAGATGATTACGGATGCGAATGATATAAAATACTATATAGATAAAGCGATCTATTTAGCGACACATGGCCGCCCGGGTCCCGTCTGGATCGATGTTCCTTTGGATGTACAAGCTGCTCTTATCGAAGAAGAAAACTTAAAAGAGTTCGATCCGTCGGAGTTGGAACAGCAATCGTACACCCCGATAGAGAAGTCGGTAAAATCTGTCATTGAGAAATTGAAGACTGCAAAATGTCCGGTTTTCTATGTCGGTAATGGTTTGAGACTGGCCGGAGTCGTAGATGATTTTATCCGGATAGCAGAAAAAACGAATATTCCGGTAGTCACGGCGATTAGCGGACATGATATCATTTGGCATGATCACCCTTTGTTTTTCGGAAAACCGGGAATATGCGGTGACCGGATCGGGAATGTAATGGTACAAAATTCCGATCTGTTGATTATTCTCGGAACTCGTTTGGGTATTCGTCAGATCGGATATGCCTATGAACAATTTGCTCCGTCGGCATATAAGATCATGGTCGATATCGATGCTTGCGAAATGTCGAAACCTACGTTTACACCGGATATGAAGATACATGCCGACCTGAATCCTTTTATTAAAGAGATGGAGTCGGAGGTATCGACTATCTCTTTCCCGGATTATACCGCTTGGATAAATTGGGGGAATGAGCGTCGTAAAGAACTGCCTACGGTATTCGAAGACAATCCCTCGACTCCGGGTTATATCAGTTCGTATGTGTTTGCCGATGAGTTGTTTAAGCAATTGAAAAGCGGAGATGTTGTCGTTACGGGTAATGGTACGGCTTATACCTCTACTTATCAGGCGATGCACGTAAACAAGGGAGTCAGGGTATTTGCCAATCAGGGTTGTGCTGCTATGGGATATGATTTGCCCGCAGCCATAGGTGCTGCCGCAGCCAATAAATCGGGGCGGACTATACTGATTACCGGAGACGGAAGCATTCAGATGAATATTCAGGAATTGCAGACGTTACTGACATTTAATCTTCCGGTGAAAATATTTGTGTTGGAAAATGAAGGTTATCTGGCGATAAAAACTACACAGAAGTCGTTTTTTAATAAAAAATATACGGGAAGTAATCCGCAGAGCGGGGTGATATGTCCCGATATGGCAAAAATTGCCGGAGCTTACGGAATACCTTTTGTCCGCATACATGAAGAAGGGAAAGTATTAAAAGATACAATCGCGGAGGTATTGGCTTCTCCGGGAGTCATGATTTGTGAAATTACGATGGACCCGGAACAAACGTTGTTCCCTAAATCCGCTTCTTCGATGGATAAAAACGGTAAGATGGTATCGTCTCCGTTAGAGAGAATGTTCCCGTTCTTGCCCGATGAAGAACAGCAAAAATGTACATATCCCGGCAGTAAATAAGATATTGTCAAGACTGTAACCGATATAAAAAAGAGTTCTGTGATCAATAAATCCCGGAACTCTTTTTTATATGCCGGAAATGCATTATCTTTGCCGCGAAATAAATGTGGAAGGATTTGGCTGCTTGCAACCACACAAAAAAATGCTAAAACTGCGTGACCTGCCATGTTGTACGGAATCCGGCTTTAATTCATTTCCTTCCCCGTTTTTTAATAAATATTTTTATGGAGCACGGTTGTGCATAAATTAAAATTAAAAACAGATGAACTATTTATTCACCTCGGAATCGGTGTCTGAAGGACACCCCGATAAAGTAGCCGATCAGATATCGGATGCTTTGCTTGATGAGTTTTTGGCGTATGATTCCAACTCGAAAGTAGCTTGCGAAACATTGGTGACTACAGGACAAGTAGTACTTGCCGGAGAAGTAAAATCTGATGCTTATGTCGATCTGATGGATGTTGCCCGTCGGGTAATAAACCGTATCGGATATACAAAAAGCGCATATAAATTTGACGGAGACTCTTGCGGTGTTTTTTCTGCGATACATGAACAATCTGCAGATATAAACCGTGGGGTAGAACGTGAAGATGAAATGAATCAAGGGGCTGGAGATCAAGGGATGATGTTCGGATATGCCTCTAATGAAACGGACAATTATATGCCGCTTTCATTAGATCTTTCTCATCTCTTGTTGATCGAGCTGGCTGCGATTCGTCGGGAGGGAAAAGAGATGACCTATTTGCGTCCCGATTCTAAATCTCAGGTGACGATAGAATATAATGAGGATAATGTCCCTGTCCGGGTTCATACGATTGTGATCTCTACGCAACATGATGAATTCATAGTACCGACAGAGCAAACTCATGAAGCGCAGATGGTTGCTGATGAAAAGATGCTATCGATAATTTTTGAAGATGTAAAGAACATCTTGATTCCCCGTGTAATAGCCAAACTTCCCGAACGTTTGAAAGCTCTTTTCGACGATAAGTTGATTCTGCATGTAAATCCTACGGGAAAATTCGTGATTGGCGGTCCTCACGGGGATACCGGACTTACGGGTCGGAAGATTATTGTAGATACTTACGGAGGTAAAGGCGGACATGGCGGCGGTGCTTTTTCAGGAAAAGATCCTTCGAAAGTCGATCGTTCTGCAGCGTATGCAGCCCGTCATATCGCCAAAAATCTCGTAGCGGCAGGTGTATCCGATGAGGTTCTTGTTCAGGTTTCTTATGCGATCGGTGTTGCTCAGCCGGTAAGTATTTATGTAAATACTTACGGTAAATCTCATGTGGCATTGAGTGACGCCGAAATCGCATCTCGAATAGGCGCTATTTTTGATATGCGTCCTAAAGCCATAGAAAAACGTTTGAAATTGCGAAATCCTATTTATGAAGAAACGGCAGCTTATGGTCATATGGGACGTAAGCCTTGTACGGTAGTCAAGACTTTTTCTTCAAAATACTTCCCGAAGCCGGTTGTTAGAGAAGTAGAGCTTTTTACTTGGGAAAAGCTGGACTATGTGGATGCGGTTAAGGAAGCATTCGGTCTTTGATGGTTTAGACGGTCTCTAAGAAAAATAAGAGGAAAGTCTGTTCGAGTATATCTTTGAACAGACTTTTTTTGTTGCTGTTGACAAAAAAAGTAAATTTGCAGATAGTCATCAATATAAATGAATATATGAAAAATATAATCATATTTTTTCTCTCCTTTTTCTTGTTCTTGACGGCATGTAGTTCTGGCGATAAGTATGTTGTAAAAGGGGATCTTTCTCATTTGGAGGGTCAGTATTTATATGCCGTACACGAAAGGTATAAAAAAGAGCTTAAAATGGATACGGTCAGGGTACAATCGGGTAAATTCGAGCTGACGGGAGAAAGTGAGATGTTGACTTCTTTGCAGTTGTATACAGAAGATTATACTCCGTTGATGCAGTTATTTGTAAAAAACGGAGATCACATCTCTTTAGAGGGGGACGTACAGAGACCTTTTGAGATTCGGATAAAAGGGAATGAAGCATACCAGGCCGTTACGGATTTTAATCAACGGAACGGTGCATTATTGCAAAGGATTGCCGAAAAGCGGAAAGAATATTATACCCGGGAAAAAGATTCTGCTTATTTTGATGATCTGAAAAAATTAGAAAATGAAATTTGTAGAGATGCCGAGTCTGAGATTTCTGCAAAACCGGCTTCTCCGGCTTCTATAATTCTCATGTATGAATATCTTCTCAATGAGAATACGGTAGAATTATGTGATTCTTTGTTGCGCATCATGCCTTCTGAAGCAAAACCGGCTTCGTTGTTGGCAAAAATAGATCTTTTTATAGAGCAGGTACGGAGAGTATCGGTAGGAAAGATTTTCCCTTATTCTGTTTTGAAAAATGAAAAAGGAGAGTCGGTTTCGACAAATACTTTTCGAGATATTCCGACAGTAGTGACTTGGTGGGCATCTTATGATCCGGCAAGTCGGGAGGAGATGAAAAATATAAGAGAAATTTATTCTAAATATAAAGACGATAAAGTCAGGGTCGTAAATATTTCTCTCGATATAGATAAGGGAAGCTGGAGAAACCGGATAAAAAACGACTCTCTTGAATGGACTCAGTTGATTCAGCCTGAAGAGTGGAATGCTTCTTCGACACGGAATTTAGGTATTTCCAGAATTCCATATACGATGATTCTTGATAAGACCGGACGCTTGGAAAAAGTCGGGTTGGAAGGAGATGAACTTAAAAAATATATAGATAAAATGGTTTCCCGAATAGATAGTCTGGAATCTGTTAAGGAAAAAGGTTAAATCTCGGATCATGTTGATAAAGGTTTTTGGTGCTGCTGTGCAGGGAATAGATGCTTTGGTCGTAACGATCGAGGTGAATTGTACGCAAGGAATCCGTTTTTTTCTGGTTGGACTTCCTGATGCGGCTGTAAAGGAAAGCCATGAACGTATTGTCTCGGCTGTTCAACATAATGGTTATAAATTTCCTCGTCGCCAGATTGTTATAAATATGGCTCCTGCCGATATTCGGAAAGAGGGTTCTGCGTATGATTTGCCGTTGGCTGTCGGTATTTTGGCTTCTGCCGAATTGATCAAACCCGATAAGCTGTCACAGTATATGATTATGGGAGAACTGTCTTTGGACGGTTCTATTCTTCCGATAAAGGGGGCTTTGCCTATTGCAATCAAGGCGAGAGAAGACGGTTTTAAAGGGCTCATCGTTCCGCAAGCGAATGTAAAAGAGGCGGCTGTCGTAAATAATCTCGATGTTTACGGTGTCGGGAATATCCGTGAAGTGATCGAATTTTTTAATGATGAGAGAGTTTTGTCTCCTACTGTAATCGATACTCGAAAAGAGTTTTATCAACAGCAATGTGAATTTGATCTCGATTTTGAAGATGTAAAAGGGCAAGAAAATGTTAAGCGAGCTTTTGAGGTCGCTGCCGCCGGTGGTCATAATTTGATTATGATAGGCCCTCCGGGAGCAGGAAAATCGATGATGGCGAAGCGGATAGCTTCTATTATGCCCCCATTGACTTTGCAGGAAGCATTGGAAACGACAAAAATACATTCGGTGGCGGGAAAGATGGAGCGGGGGAGTTCTTTGTTGTCTCAACGTCCTTTCAGAGCTCCGCATCATACTATATCGAGTGTAGCTCTTGTCGGAGGAGGAGCTTTCCCTCAGCCCGGCGAAATTTCGTTAGCTCATAACGGAGTCTTATTTTTGGATGAACTACCTGAATTTTCAAGGCAGGTTCTTGAGGTGATGCGTCAGCCGTTGGAGGATCGTAAAATAACTATTTCCCGAGCAAAATATTCGATCGAATATCCGGCCAGTTTGATGTTGGTAGCTTCGATGAATCCTTGCCCGTGCGGATATTACAATCATCCTGAGAAAAAATGTATTTGTCCTCCCGGCAGTGTTCTGAAATATTTGAATCGTATTTCCGGACCGTTACTTGATCGTATAGACATACAAATTGAGATTGTTCCGGTTCCTTTTGAGAAAATGGCGGATAGCCGTCCGGGAGAACCCAGTGCCGTAATCAGGGAAAGAGTAATACGAGCACGTGATATTCAAGCAGAACGGTTTAGAGATATTCCGGGGGTGTATTGCAATGCGCAAATGAATACAAAATTATTGAACCGTTTTGCCCAGCCCGATGAACTTGGTAAAGAACGGTTAAAAGACGCCATGAAACGTTTCGGCCTGTCGGCACGGGCGTATGACCGTATTCTCAAGGTTGCTCGTACTATTGCCGATTTGGCAGGGAGTGAGAATGTGCTGTCGGTGCATATTGCCGAAGCGATCAATTACCGGAATCTCGATAGAGAAAATTGGGCAGGCTGATCACTTCTTTAGATGGGTGCTTAGATGTACTAATATATTGTGATATAAATATTTCTGTATTTAATATAATATTGCATATTTCTGAAACTATTTATGGAAATAGCGTTGAATTGCTGTTATTTTCGATAATTTTGCTTTTGTTGTATTTATGACAAATAAATGGGTTACTTTTATATCTCCTGATTCAGAGCATTTTGATCCTTCTTCATTGAATATATCCTGTCATAAAGAAGTTGTCGAGCCATTTGTATGGGATAATTCTACAAAAAGTTATGTAGGCAAAATACGTTGTTATTTCGGTGATGATATAGTAAATTTTACAATAGGAACTCCCGATAACCGTATTGTGTGTGAATTGGAAGGCTTTATTGAAAATCTTGAATCGATAACAGAAGCTAATTTCAAAGTAGATTTTTCTCAATATCATTATGTACAAATAAAAGCAAAAGATAAGAGAATGTCTCTTTATGTTGATTATATTTATTCTTCGGAAGACGATAGCGGGTCATCATTCCCTGGAGGAAGTCATATTTATACTAATATGGTTGATAATGCAACATGGTGTAAATCCGGGAAATATACCTATGAACCTGAGATTACATTTGATGATGCTGCCGTAATGACGACTGAGCATTATTTGATTGTGGATAATAGAGATGTAGAAGAGATTATAGACATCGACATGGAGAAGATGCATTTGGTAACATTCCATGTTACAGGAGTCGAAAAAAAGCCTTTGGCAGGAGCTTCTATTGATGTTATTCCGTCAACGAATGCGGATTTGGATATGGAGCTTGATACCGATGACGAAGGAATAGGGAGAGCCTATTTGTTGGATGGATCTTATTATTTCGGGGTAGATGCTTCCTACAATAACTATTTTGGGGGTGATGATTCTATCGGAGAGTTTACCGTATCCGGAAAAGATATTGATGTAAAATATGGGTTTGATGACTATAAGAAAGTGATATTCAACATATCCGGAATAGGTCTTCAGTCTGTTGCATTGTCAATTATGAAGGCTTATGAGTCGAATCAAGATGAATATTATGAGTCTTTATCCGGAGAGGGAGTTGTGGCTCATGAGATGTATCTGCCGGCAGACGGACAATTCAGTTATAGTATCAATCCGACTTGCTCGGGCTATAAATTCCCTGTTAAGAATGATGTTTTTGAAGCAAATACGACAGATAGGTTAGATATTGTTTTTGATGAACAAAATTATACACAAGTATTTTTTGATGTTATAAATAAGCCTGAAGAAAATTATCCGTATATAAAGATATTTCACAATGCTACCTTGGTGCGCGATTTATACATTGGGGATATGTCTTCTAAAGAGATGTTTTCTCCGGGCGAATATAATTATGTGTTGATAAGTAATAATAGTGATTTGCAGTCAAAGGGTTCGTTTGCCATTTCCAAAGGAGATGAGAAAAAGACTATAACTGTAGATTGTGCCGAAGGTATAAGCAAACCGGTCTTTTTTAGTGTAAAAAATATGCCGGAATCTATTAAATCGGAATATCTTTCGTATGAGGTAAAAAGTGAAAATGGAATGGATTTGTTCAATTTCAGTTTCTATCCCGGTCAAGAAGAGCCGGTTCAATTTTCTTTGCCGAATGGTTCTTATATTTTTGCTATTAGTAAAGATGACAGTAGAGGGGCATTTTATCATGAACAGAAAGTCGAGATAGATGATAATAATCGTAATGTAGAAATTGATCTCGGAAATTATGGTACTGTACGGGTATATACTACTGCTCCTGAAGGAATTTCGGTAGATGATATATTTTGTATATATCCCGATGGGCAGACGGTTGACCTTTATGGTGAAGAAGTCATGGTATGGCTTGAAAGCGGCAAAGAGTATAGCTTTATCGCATCGGGTAGTGATGATAACGGCTTTGATATGCATTCGTCGGAGAAGAAAGCAGTTACCGTTAAGGCTGGCGAGGTCGTTGATGTTACTTTAGATCTGGAAATTCCGCAGACCGATTATACGGTATCGATGAGTATCCGAGATAGATATGCAGGTTATATTAAGAATGCAAAAGTGACGATTAATGGAGAGGCTTATCGGTCGAATCGTCAAGGACAGGTCCAAACTCTTATTCCTGTTTCCGGAAATAGCCTTACTTATAGGGTAGAGGCTACTGGATATGAAACTTTAGAGAAAACAGTTCAACTATCAAAAATGGATATTCTGTCACAATATGTAGATATAGATGTGTTCTTGGAATATGATGGTGGAGTTGATGGCATAGAAGAGCAGACGATTGATAAGTTGAAAGTCTTGAATACTGTTGTAGATGGTAATTTATTTATCGATAATGGAACAGAAAATATGTGGAACATGATTATGGTGGGACTTGATGGTCATGTTGTGATCGATAAAAATATAGAATTGGGTATCAATGATATTGGTGTAGAAAATCTTGCTTCAGGATTTTATATCGTTGTATTAAGTAACGGTATTGAACAAAAGTCTGTAAAGATTATCAAGCGATGAAGTTCTGCAAGTAAATCTTATATAAACAAAAAGCGGTTATCTGTAATTTTGATGATAACCGCTTTTTTGTTTATAAAATTTTGATTTTCAGAACTTATCTAAATTTCCCGATAAAAAAATATTATCAGGTCATTTGTAAAAACTCAGTGGTTCATTTTTAGCATATCTTCTATATGCTCACGGCTATTGCTGAGGCGTGGAATTTTGTGTTGTCCGCCCAATTTCCCTTTATCTTTTAACCAGTCATGGAATAGTCCGGGGCGAGCTTTTATTATTTCAAGCCGGTCAAGGAAAATACCTTTGTATCGTTTAGCCTCATAGTCCGAATTAAGGCTCTGTAATGTCGCATCGAGAATGTCGGCGAACTGTTCTAATGACTCCGGTTCTTTTTCGAATTCGATCAACCATTGGTGGCGACCTCGGCTTTTGTTCGACATGAATACCGGTGCGGCACTGTAATTTGAGATAATTGCTCCTGTTTGTTCACAAGTTTTTGCCAAACCTTTTTCTGCGTTATCTACCATTAGTTCTTCTCCGAAAGCGTTGATAAAATGTTTTGTCCGTCCGGAGATAATGATTTTTGCAGGATCGGTCGATGTTACTTTTACCGTATCGCCTATCTGGTATCGCCATAGTCCGCTGTTGGTCGTAATAACCAATGCATAATTCTGGCCCTTTTCTATTTCCCAAATCGGTAGTACGACCGGATCTTTTTTCCCGACTTCCGATAAAGGAATAAATTCAAAAAACACACCTATATCGAGTAACAACAGCATTCCCTGTTCGTCAAAACTGTTTTGTACGGCAAAGAATCCTTCTGAGGCATTGTAAGTTTCTACGTAGTGCATCTTTTCAGACGGAATCAGCTCTTTATAATAAGAACGGTAGGGTTCGAAGCTTATTCCCCCATGAAAGAACACTTCGAGATTAGGCCATACTTCGGATAGATATTGTTTTCCGCTTTGTTGTAATATCTTTTTTATCAGAGTCAGAAACCAAGACGGAACACCGGATAAGTTTGTTACATTCTTGTGTAAGGTGGACCGTACGATTTCTTCGAGTTTCTTTTCCCATTCCGACATTAAGGCGATTCGCTTTTCCGGAACACGGATGAGGTTGACTAACGGATTGATGTTCTGTATCAGGCATGCCGACAAATCTCCGCATCGGATGTCTTTGCGGAGAGAGCTGATCTGGTGGCTTCCCCCGAGAATCAAACCTTTTCCTGAGAACATCCGACTATCGGGATTCATGTTCAAATAACTGACGACACAATCTGTACCCCCCCGATAGTGACATTGGTACAATCCTTCTTTACTGACCGGAATAAATTTGCTTTTGTCGTTTGTCGTCCCGGAAGATTTGGCAAACCAGCGGACTTTTGACGGCCATATAAGGTTGTTTTCACCTTTAAGCATCCGTTCTACATACGGTTTCAGCTCTTCGTATGTAATCAACGGAACTTGTTCGGAGAATGTTTTATAATCTGGGATTTTCTTGAAACGGTATAGTTTCCCTATTTCTGTATTTTGTGCTGTTTCAAGAAGGTTGTATAGTTGTTTTTTTTGTATCTCGTCTCCGTATCTTTCAAACAAGTCGATCTGTTTTTGTCGTTTGGCAAAAAGCGGGCGTACTATAGGTGTTATATCCATCTTGTTTTGGTTGTTATTCGAGGCAAAAATACAAAATATACTAATTTTTATTTCATGATCAGTAAATTATATGCATGTATTTTGCATTATGTAGCAATTGAGAGGCATTTTGTTTATCGAATTATAAAATTATGTTTGGCAAAATATAGATTTTGAGGATCGGATAATACAAAGAAACCGTAAATCCATTTTCAGACTTACGGTTTGTTCTTATTTTTTAATAACGGAGTTTTTATTATCTCCGTTTTTTCTTACTGTTTTCACGTCCCCGACTTTTGGAAGATTTGTATTCGTTTCCAAAACTTCCTCGTTTTTGTGAAGATTTTCCTCCGGAATCTCTTTTACCGAATCCCCCTTTTCTGTCGGAATGTTCCCGTTTCCCGGAACTTTCTTTTTTGTCTGCCGGTTCTACAGAAACCCGTTTGCCGAAGAAATTGATGTTTTTCAGACTTCCGATTATGTTACGAGCAGATTTCTCTTCTACTTCGAAAAATGAGAAGTTCGGAAGAACATCGATTCTGCCGATGGAGGCGTGTCCCTTAACGTTGTCGTTAATCATTTCGATTAATGTACTGGGGTAAAAACCGTCGGCTTTTCCAAGATTGATAAAAAGGCGGGAATAGCCTTCTTCTGCTTTTCTGGCTTTACTTCTTGTGCGTTCTCCACGTTGATTTCCCCGCTCTTTCGTATTTCTGTCCTCCGGAATATCCAGTTCGCTTGCATCTGCATAATAATCGATCAGTCTGTTAAATTCGAGCGAAACGATTCGCTTGATGAGGTCTTCGTTGCTTAACCACTCCAGTTTGCGGAAGATGGATGGCAGATAAGATGCGATTTCTTCTTCGTTAACTTTAACTTTTTCAATTTTGTCTACCAGATTAAACAATTGCTTTTCGCATATCTGACCTCCTGTCGGAATATGCCCTTTTTCGAATTTTTTACCGATGATTTTTTCAATATCCCGCATTCGCCCTTTTTCTTTTACGTGAATTATGGCGATGGAAGTTCCCTTTTTTCCGGCACGGCCTGTACGACCGCTTCTGTGAGTGTATGTCTCGATGTCATCTGGTAATCCGTAGTTGATGACATGGGTCAGGTTATCTACGTCGAGACCGCGTGCTGCAACATCGGTTGCGACCAATAGCTGAAGGTTTTTTACTCTGAATTTTTGCATGACGGCATCCCGTTGTGCTTGAGATAACTCTCCATGTAAAGAATCTGCATTATATCCGTCTTGTATCAGTTGGTCTGCTATCTCTTGGGTCTCCCGTCGGGTACGGCAGAAAATGATGCCGTATATATTGGGATAATAGTCGGCAATGCGTTTTAATGCCAGATATTTATCTTTTGCGTGTACCAGATAGTAAACATGTTTTATATTTTCAGCTCCTTCATTTTTGCTCCCGATTACCACTTCTTTGGGATTACTCATGTAGTTTTTTGCTATTTTTGCTATTTCCGCCGGCATGGTAGCTGAGAATAGTAACATATTGCGTTCTTCCGGAATAGCGGCTAATATTTCGTTTATGCTTTCCGTGAAGCCCATATTGAGCATCTCATCGGCTTCGTCCATAATCACTGTACTTATCCGGTCGAGTTTTACCATCTTTCTGTTCATCAAATCGATGAGACGACCCGGAGTCGCCACGATGATTTGTACTCCTTTTTTCAATGTTCTTATCTGGCTTTCGATACTTGATCCTCCGTAAACGGGAAGTATTTTCAGCCCGCTGATATATTTTGAATAATCGTTCAGATCACTGGCTATTTGCAGGCACAGTTCTCTTGTCGGACTTAAGATAAGGGCTTGAGGATAATTGTCGCTGACATCTATTTTTTGAATTACGGGAAGTCCGAATGCCGCAGTTTTTCCGGTTCCGGTTTGAGCCAAAGCTACGATATCGGTATTTTCGGCAAGTAAAAGGGGAATAACCTGTTCTTGTACAGGCATTGGATTCTCAAATCCGATTTCAGAAATCGCTTTTAATATTTTGCTGTCGATTCCTAATTCTTCAAATGTTTTCATTTATTTATGTGCTTATTAGAACCTTTAGGATTGCCGCAAGAAGTCGCTGTGTTATCCCAACCTTTTAACTTTCTCAATACCTGACGGGGCTGTCCGCCTAAAAGGAGAATCGTATACCTACATGAAACCTAAAGAATTTATTTGCCTGCAAAGGTAGATATAAATATTGGCATAATCGTAAGTTCAGCATATTTTTAACTGAATTTGTTTAATTCATAGAGAATTAGAGCCAAAAGAATGTTATTGAAGAAGAATCTCTTGTAATCTTTTTTGTTTTTCCGGAGTCATGTTCAGTTCTTGTTCCAGATAATTCTGAATGCTGCCGTATTGTCTTTTTATATATTTAAATGCGCAATTGAGGTATTGTTCATCTGCAGTCATCAAGGCGGTGACCGCTTCTTGTATATCTAAAGGAAAATCGACTAAATTCAGATCTATTGAACGCTTGTCAAGGTACTGATTTGTCAATAAATAGTCATCTAAGATTGTCTCTTCGGGTATATTCAGGGCAGATAAGATAAGGACTACTGCAAATCCTGTATAATCTTTTCCATAACTGCATGTGAGTACTACCGGGTAGTTCTCGGACATTAACAACTGGTTGAACATCGATTTATACGTTGTCGTTGCTTTCTTGGAAAGATCGATAAACAGATCTTGCATAAATACGCATGCATCTCCCCGTTTGAATTCATGGTTGTTGATTTTCTCTTCTAACATATCTAATGGGTATAAAGATATGGGCATGTGTATGATATTTTCTAATTTGAGACTTGACGGAGGCAAAGTGAAAATTTGAGAATCTCTGAAGTCGATCAGGGTTTTGATTTTCAGATTTTTCATACGCTGTATGCTTTCATTGTCGAGTGAGTCTATTTTTCCAGACCGATACAACATTCCCCATTTGATTCTTTTTTTATCATAATTTTTGTAACCGCCGAGATCTCTGAAATTTTGGACGAAATTGAATTGTTGGGAGCGGGTTCCGACAATACGGTCATATTTGTCGTCAAATCTTAATAAAAAGTATTTACGGGCAATAGTCGGATTTGTATGGATACGTATGTTTTCATCAGATATCGGACATTCTGCAATCAGCCCGTTTTCTGTATCGAAATTTTGGGGATCGACAGAACTGTATATCTTTACATTGCCTTCGATAACAGGAGAAATATCCCATTTCAGTATATAATCCGGAGTATTATCGATTTCGCATACAATGTCAATTTCTGGTTCTGAAGAACTGCAAGCTGAGAAAATAATAAGTAAAAAAAGATATTTGAGATGATTTAGCATAGTCTGTGACTCTTGATAAATATTCGCAAATATAAAAAAAGCCCACTATAAAAAAGTAGGCTTTATATTCTTTAATATATAATAGAATATCTTGTGGATTTGGCAGACTATTAATGTGTTGTCCTGTATTTTGCTGCAAATTCGGTAGAAATGTAGTTATCATAAGAGTTACATACTTCTAAAGAGAAGTCTATTCCGGAGGATATAATGTCTGACCATTTTTCCGGTGAAAGGTTTTCTAATTGACTGCGTGAAATGTTTTCTCTCAGTATACCGTAAAGTAGTCCGGCATTGAAATTATCTCCTGCTCCGATCGTACTGACCGGTTTTATTTGCGGTACGTCGAAATGTAAATGTGTCTGAGCTGTGAATAATTCTACACCTTTTGGTCCTCTTGTGTAGATAAAATTAGGACAATAGAATTTAATTTTGTCGAGATATACTTTCCCCGGATCTGAAAGATTAAATAACGTCTCGAAATCTTCTTCCGAACCTCGTATAATATCTGCATATTCGAAATTCTCGAGTAAAGACGGAGTGATGCGCATGGCTTCGTGGGCGTGAGCTTTCCGGAAATTAGGATCATAATAAATTATGGCTTTCCGTTCATGGGCATATTCCAGAAATTCTGTTATCCGGTATCTTAGAGATGGATTTACGGCATAGTATGAGCCTAAAATCAGAATGTCGTCGGGGTCTATTCTCGGCCATATGACATTTAGTCTATTTTCGGGATATTGGGTATAAAACATATACCGGGCTTCATTCTGGTCATTTAAAAAGGCTAAAGATACGGGTGATTTCCCTTCACAAAATATATCTACATTCTCAGTCGACAGGTTATTTTCTCGCATAAATGACAAGATATTGTTCCCGACCTGATCTTGTCCTAATTCTGTTATGAAGTGAACGGGTATTCCCAAACGTCCCAGACTGACCATCGTATTGAATACAGAACCTCCCGGTAAGGCTTTGGTCGGTTGTCCGTTTTTGAAAATTATATCGAGAATTGTTTCTCCTATGCCAATAATTTTTCGCATATATCGTTATTTTTTGTCGTCACAAGATTGTTCCCGTGAAAGTTGTCCCAAATATCCTCCGTGATGCCTTAGTGCGTATTGGCTGCTGTCGAATCCGGTTGCTTTCATAGTGCCTACGACTAATATGTCGCCGATAACGGTCATGAGAGTTGTCGAAGTCGTCGGAGTGAGGCCTAACGGACAAACTTCTGCCGGAGCTCCGGTAAACAGGCAGACATCGGCGGATTGTGCCAATTGACTGTCGGGATTTCCGGTAATGACAATAAATCGTAGATCAGGTTGCAGCCGGGATGCCAAAACGAGTAATTCTAAAATTTCACGGGTTTTTCCCGAATTAGAAATTACCAGCATTAGATCGTTTTCTTGCAGAACGCCTAAGTCTCCGTGTTGGGCTTCACTGGGATGTAGAAAAACAGAAGGTATTCCTGTAGAACAAAAAGTCGTTGCGATATTCATGGCAATCTGTCCGGCTTTCCCCATTCCGCTGGTAACTAATTTCCCTTTTTTGCGGTGTACTTGTTCTACAATTAATGAAATTGCTTTTTCAAAAGCATCGGATATAGGAATATTTAATATAGCGTTAGCTTCACGTTGTAAAATAGATTGAATGTCCTCAGCAGTTGTCATTCCGGTATATATTTAATTGATTTAATAATTCAAAAATTCTCGAGTATTCGGATACACTCTTCTGCATTTGTCGCTATTTGATAATAATTTTTGTAATGAGGAGATGCGAATCGTTCCCTGTAAAATAGCTCTATCTGGTTGATCAGAAGGTTGTAGAATCCGTTTGTATTGCAGAATACGACTTTCTTGTCATGATAACCTAAATGTCCGGCTGCGATTACGGTAAAAATTTCATCTAATGTTCCGAATCCACCGGGCAAGGCAATGAATACATCGGCTTTGTCGAGCATCATTTGTTTTCTCTCTCCGAGAGTGTCTACCCTTATCAGCTCATCCGGTAGTCGGCTGGCCTTTCCATAATCGCAGATGCGGTGTGTAATGATCCCGGTGATAGATCCACCGTGTTTTTTGACGTGTTCGGCTGTCGCTTCCATGAGTCCGACATTAGCCCCACCGTATATCAACCTTTTTTTATTTTTCCCTATCCATCGGCCTATTATTGCCGACTCTTCAAAATAACAACTGTCGACTTCGTTCCCTGAAGCGCAAAAAAGACCGATATTTTGAATCATAGTTTTTTTCATTGGATTTATAAAAACGAAGATAGGGCTTTTTTACTAAATATTATCTTTCTCAAAATATTTTTTATCAATAGTATATTGTTGATAGTAAAAGAAATGTTTTGGAAAAAATAGTTCGGAACATTTTTTTATATCTAATTTTGTGCGCTTAAAAGAAAAAGAAAGCATGGCACATCATCAATTTTATACTTTATCGAACGGGTTGCGTATTATATATCAGCCTACCGTTTCTACTGTCTCTTACTGCGGATTTACGGTCAATGCGGGAACGAGGGACGAATTCTCAGGGGAATTCGGTATGGCTCATTTTGTCGAGCATCTTATATTTAAAGGAACTGCACATCGCAGATCGTGGCATATCTTGAACCGAATGGAAAATGTTGGAGGTGAGTTGAATGCTTATACGGCAAAGGAGGAGACAACTGTATATGCCGTTTTTTTAGAAGAGCACTTGTCTCGGGCTGTCGAGTTGCTGTGTGATTTGGTACTCCATTCGCAATTCCCGGCGCAGGAGATAGAACGAGAGGTGGAAGTAATTCTCGATGAGATCAATTCTTATAAAGATAATCCGGCCGAATTGATTTATGATGAATTTGAGAATTTGCTTTTTTCAGGACATGCCTTGGGGCACAATATATTGGGAGAACCGGAAGAATTAGTTCGTTTTACCTCTCAAGACGGACGTCGTTTTTTGAGACAGCAGTATATACCTTCGAATATGGTGTTCTTTTTTATGGGACATACGCCTTTTAAGCGTGTGATATCTCTGCTTGAGAAATATATCGGGGGAGAACCGGAAGGGAAAGGTATAAACCATAGAGTTGCTCCCGGAGGATACTCTCCGTTTGCTGAGCGGCGTATTTTGGATACTTTTCAAGCGCATGCATTGGTCGGGAATCGGGCGTATAGTATGTTCGATGAGCGGCGCGTCCCTTTATTCTTATTGAATAATATGCTTGGAGGGCCGGGCATGAACAGCCGTCTGAACATTGCTTTACGTGAGAAAACAGGATGTGTTTATACTGTCGAGTCTTCTGTAACTTCATATACAGATACCGGGGTCTTTGCTATATATTTTGGAACAGATCCGAAGAAAGTTGATAGATGTCTTTCATTGATGCATAAAGAATTTAAGCGTTTGCGTGATACGGCATTATCTATATCCCAACTGGCTGCTGTCAAAAAGCAGTTTATCGGACAGATGGGGGTCGGAACTGAAAATCGGGAAAGTATGGCTTTGGGTTTAGGAAAAACCTTCTTACATTACAATAAATATGATACTCTTGAAGAATCATTTCGTAGGGTAGAAGCCGTTACTGCATCGGATCTGCTCGAGGTTGCCAATGAAATATTGGACGAAAAAAGCATTTCGACTCTTGTTTTTGTTTAATTAAGAGTCTACCTGAACTTTATCGGGAAATTTGAACAGGAACTAAATAATAGACAACAATTCCCGAATCGTTTTTAATGAAAACATCCGGTCACATGTCTCCGGCTTGTCAACTTTTTCATGTTCCCATGTCGTATAAAAAGGAATGTGTGCAGCATATCCTCCGATCGACAAGACCGGAATAATATCCGATTTCAAGGAGTTCCCGACCATGAGAAATTTGTTCGGAGATACTTGTAGACGATCTATCAGAGACCGGTAACCCGACTCGTTTTTCTCGCTCATGATTTCGATATGGGAAAAGTATTTTTTTAATCCCGATTCTTCGATCTTTCGTTCTTGGTCGGTAAGATCGCCTTTCGTTGCCATAACCAAGGTATAATCTTTTTGAAGAGCAGATAGCGTATCCTCTACACCGTCGATTAATTTGACAGGATAAGAAAGCTGTTTTTTCCCTAATTCCAATATTTCTTTAATCGTATTTCCTGAAATTTTATTGTTGCTGAGTTCCAATGCCGTTTCTATCATACTGAGAACAAATCCCTTGATCCCATAACCATATATAGGAAGTGTTTTTATTTCATTTTTCAGTAGTGATTCGAGAATTTGATCTTGGTCGGCATATTCTTTAATCAGTTCGCAAAAACGATGTTCGTTCTCCCTGAAAAAAAGTTCATTTTCCCATAACGTGTCGTCTGCATCGAAAGTGATGATATCCAATTCTTTTTTCATACGATTCATTTCCATTTTGAAAACAAAGATACATACATTCATAGGAATAGTTTTATATTTGCGGGAGGTAAAAAATCTGAAATGAACAGAAAAAAGGTTTTACTGGGGATGAGCGGCGGTACAGACAGTTCTGTCGCTGCAATGTTGCTGCAGGAGCAGGGGTATGATGTTACAGGTATAACGTTCCGGTTTTATGAGATTGATGAAAATACTGCATATCTGAGTGAGGCGGCTGAATTAGCTGCCCGATTGGGAATACCTCATTATATTTATGATGCAAGGGCGGAATTTGAGAAGAATATCGTTGCTTATTTTATAGATGAATATATGTCCGGTCGCACTCCTGTACCCTGCATTGTTTGCAATAATACCTTTAAATGGCCGTTAATGGCCAAAGTTGCAGATGAACAGGGTATCCGGCATATCGCTACCGGGCATTATGTCCGGTTGATGGAAGCGGGTGGTCATTCTTATCTGCAATCCGGAGTCGATCCGGACAAAGACCAATCCTTTTTTCTTTGGGGACTTCCTGAAATTTTGATCAAAAGAATGATTTTACCTTTAGGGACGTTAACAAAGACTGAGGTTCGGGAAATTGCCCGACAACGGGGATTCTTTCAGATTGCTGCCCGAAAAGATAGTTTGGGAGTTTGTTTTTGTCCGGGAGATTATCGCTCTTTTTTGAAAAAACGGTTGGGCGAGTCTGTTTTTTCAGAGGGATTTTACGAAGATGAATCCGGCAAGATTATCGGTAAGCATAAAGGATATCCTTTTTATACCGTAGGTCAACGCAGAGGATTGGGGTTGAATTTGCAGCATCCGGTTTTTGTTAAAGAAATTTCTGTTCAAGATAATCGAGTAGTTATTGCGCCCCTTTCGGGGATGTATAAAATCCGGATGATATTGAAATCTGTAAATGTGATCGATTCTTCCGATTTTGACGGACGTTGTGCGATAACCTGCAGAATCCGTTATCGAAAACAGAATACTCCTTGTCGGGTCTTTTTTATTTCGGATAATCAGGCGGAAGTTCGTTTTGAAGAGCCGGTACATTCTGTTGCTCCCGGTCAGGCGGCCGCTTTTTATTGCGGGGATAGGCTATTGGGCGGAGGCATTATTGTATCTGCGGAGTAATAATAACGTTATATCAGATTAAAAATGTGCTATGGAGAATATGGGAGAGAAAGAAATTTTGGAAAAATTAGAACGAAAGGGAGTAAAGCCAACGGCTAACCGTATATTGGTATTAAAAGCTTTGTTGAGTAATTCGACGCCTGTCAGTTTATCGGATTTAGAAGATTTTATCGTTACGATGGATAAGTCCAGCATCTTTCGTGTGTTGACATTGTTTCTCGAACATAATGTCGTTCATGCAATGGAAGACGGCAGCGGGTCTTTAAAGTATGAGGTTTGCATGAGTGAAGGCAGATGCTCTCTTTCCGATATGCATATCCATTTTTATTGCGAAGTGTGTCACCGGACATATTGTTTTAAGACGATACACGTTCCGGTAATGGAACTTCCCGAAAATTTCACACCGCATTTTGTCAATTATATGATCAAGGGGGAATGCCCGGAATGCAAGAGACGGCATTCCGAAATTTGAGACGTTTGCTTGATCGGCATTTCTTTGGCGCTTTGCCAATACTTGTTTTTTCTGTGGAGGATATGCCTTGTCCCGATATGGACTGCTTGTCCTCGATTATAGCCTTATTTTCACTGTCCACTTCTTGTGAAAACGGTAAAACAGACCGGAAGAAAGAGCAAAAATGACCCGATAGAGTTTTTTATCGGAAAATTTAGATAGGCTCTAAGGCAAATGATATAGAATAAAGTGCAAATCATTTTTACTCAATAGAGGGTACAAATTTCTTTGCAATCAGGTTGCATAATTTTCTCTCTAACTTTGTGCCAAAGATCAAAATAATCATGTTTTAATTATGGCACATAATCATCACGAGCACCATCACGGTCATAAACACCTTCATGCTCACGGAGGGTTGAAAGGGCAAGTAATCCTTATTATCGTCACTATACTTTTGTTTATTGGAGCGGTACTTATTGAGAAGAACTGTAATCTGCCAACATGGCAACTACTACTCGTTTATCTCGTTCCTTATTTGCTTGTCGGTTATCATACATTGGCAGAGGCGGCTGAAGGCATCTTGGGTGGAGATATCTTCAATGAACATTTCCTGATGTCTATTGCTACAATCGGCGCACTTTGTATTGGCTTTTTTCCGGGAGCTGAGACAGAATTTCCGGAAGCGGTATTTGTAATGTTATTTTTCCAAATAGGAGAGTTATTTGAAAATTATGCTGAAGGAAAGAGCCGTGGCAGCATTTCACATCTTATGGATATACGTCCTGACGTTGCTAATGTGGAGATCGGTGGAAAATTGGTAACCGTTTCACCCGAAAATGTAAATGTGGGAGATATCATTGTCATTAAGCCGGGCGAAAAAGTCCCTCTTGACGGAAAAATCATTGACGGCACATCATCTCTTAACACGATTGCCCTGACGGGAGAAAGCATGCCCAGAGATTTGAGCGTGGGCGATGACGTAATTTCGGGCTGTGTTAACCTTACGGGGGTTATTCGCGTAAAAACGACTAAAGATTTCGGGGAGAGTACGGTTTCAAAAATTATCGAACTGGTGGAAAGTGCCGATGAGCATAAATCTAAGAGTGAATCGTTCATTACAAAGTTTGCACACGTATATACCCCGATTGTGGTTATTGCCGCATTATTGCTTGCTGTTATACCACCGTTATTTTCATCGGTGGGATTTGCCGAGTCGTTCCCGGCGTGGTTTCACCGTGCACTGATTTTTCTCGTAGTATCATGTCCATGTGCTTTGGTGATCAGTGTACCGCTCACATTCTTTGGGGGACTTGGCGGTGCATCACGCAAAGGTATTCTTATTAAAGGGAGTAATTATATGGATACGCTGGCAAGAGTGGGTACGGTGGTATTCGATAAGACCGGAACTTTAACTCGGGGAGAATTTGAGGTAACAGCTGTACATCCTGATGATTTCAATGAAACAGAACTTTTACATCTTGCGGCGCATGTGGAACATTTCTCTACACATCCGATAGGAGAAGCCTTGCGTACCGCTTTCCCGAACGAGGCAACAGATGGTTGTAAGATAACGGATGTCGAGGAAATTGCAGGACATGGAATCCGTGCAAATGTATCGGGCTGTACTGTTTGTGTGGGTAACTCTAAAATGATGGATGCGATTGGTGTAAAATGGAATAATTGTCATAGTATAGGAACGATAATTCATGTGGCCGTAGATGGTAAATATGTCGGGCATGTAGTCATAGATGACCGTTTGAAAGATGATAGTGCACGGGCTGTTAAATCACTGAAACGACTTGGCGTGGATCATATGGTAATGCTTACCGGTGATCGTAAGGAGGTTGCGTTTGATGTGGCAAAAAAACTCGGACTCGACACTTGCTACGCCGAGTTGATGCCTGCCGATAAGGTGAGATATGTTGAGCAGTTGCTTGCCACAAAAACAGAAAACAAAACTCTTGCTTTTGTAGGTGATGGAATTAATGATGCTCCTGTTTTGAAACGTGCGGATATTGGTATTGCAATGGGTGGACTTGGCAGTGATGCCGCAATAGAAGCCGCCGATGTGGTGCTCATGGATGACCAACCGTCAAAAATAGCCACAGCAATACGTATTGCACGTCGCACCATACGCATTGCACATGAGAATGTATGGTTTGCTATCGGTATAAAGATCGCAATACTCGTTCTTGCTTCTATCGGGCTCGGTACTATGTGGATGGCTGTTTTTGCAGATGTCGGTGTAACTGTTCTGGCAGTGTTTAATGCAATGCGGGCGTTACGAATTTAAGCGTTTGTTCTCAAATCTGACCTAAGCAAAATTTGAACAGGCTCTAAGGCGAGCACTATGGAAAGGATAAATTTAAAGGGGCTGTCCAAAAAGTCGGATAGCCCCTTTTGCTATTGTTTATTTCGGTA